>JAFNUH010000120.1 GCA_017384185.1 Alistipes sp. | reverse complement strand
GTGTAATTATGAAGCTAACAAGATAAAAACCCGTTAGAACGAAAATTTAACAGAAATAAGGATATGGCAGAGAATCCCATCAAATATCAAGACCTGATTAGCCCTGATGATAGTATCATCACGTTGATTGGTCAGCTTACCCGTCTCGATGAGGTGTACGGCTCTGTTGCGGACAGCATCAAGGCTAATGCGGCAGGCGTGGCATCGAGCTTGAAGAGTGTGTCGGGTGCCACGATGGCAGGGCAGCAGGCGACACGTCAGTACAGCGCAGAGGCGGATAAGCTGGCGAAGGCTTACAGGGACTTGAGCTTTGCCCGTAGTGAGACGGCTCATAAGATTAAGGAGCTGAAGATTGCTCAGGCGGAGGAGAACCGAATAACGAAGCTGCAGATACTCCTTAACAACAGCGCAGAGGGGTCTTATGCCCATCTGTCGGCTCAGTACTCGCTGAACAAGATGGCTCTTAATCAGATGACGAAGGCTGAGCGTGAGAACGAGCATATCGGTAAGAAGCTGGAGGAACAGACGAAGGCAATCTATGAAGAGATGAACCGACTCCAGCAGGCGACGGGAAAATACAGCCTCAACGTCGGTAACTATGAGCAGTCGATTACCAATGCGATAGGTATCAACAGCAGATGGTACAACGGCTTGCAGCAGATAACCACCTTGTTCGAGGGCGGGTTGAGTAACGGGCTGAAGATAGCGGGAGAGGCTGTCGTGTCCTTCGGCAGGAAGCTCCTTGCCCTGCTGGCGAACCCTATCGTGGCGACGATAGCAGCCATCACGGCAGCGTTCATGGCACTTGCTAAGGGTATCAATACGTCGGAAGAGAACACGATGGCTCTCGAGCGTGTGCTGGCACCTTTCCAGCGTGTGCTGACGGGTGTCATCAGCATATTGCAGAACGCAGCCACAAGGGTGTTGCGTTTCGCCGAGGGCTTCGAGATGGCAGCGATGGCGGTGTCTAAGTTCCTCGAGCGCATACCTCTGATAGGAGATTACATCAAGACGGCTAACAACGCTATTCAGGATAACGTGAACCTGACGAAAGCACAGCAGGAGCTTGTTAAGAAGGAACGTGCCAACCTTACGGAGCGTGTCAAGCTGGAGCGTGACGTGGCGAAGGCTCGTAACGAGGCGGAGAGAACCAACGACCCGAAGAAGCGTGTAGCCCTGTTGAAGCAGGCGGATGCGGCAGAGCGTAAGATACTGGCTAACGAGCTCGCCCTTGCTAAGGAGGATTTGCGTATCAAGACGGCTAAGGCGGCTCAGGCGAAGAACGATAAGAAGGTTAATGATGAGCTTGCTCAGGCGCAGCAGAGGCTCTACAAGGCAGAAGAGCAGTATTACCAGCGCACGACGAGGCTTCAGAGCAAGATACGCACCAACGAGAATAAGATTAATGCTGGCGGTGGCGGCAGGAACGAGGCAGCCGACAAGGCGCTGGAAGAGCGCAGGAAGATTGAGGATGCCCGTATAGCCCTGATAGAGAACAGCGAAGACCGTGAGCGTCAGACTATCATCACGAGCTACAACCGTAAGATAGAGGACGCTAAGAATCAGTACGGAGAAGAGACTGAGCTTGCCGTGCTTTATGAGCAGGAGAAGCAGCAGAAGCTCGCAGACCTGCTGGAGAAGAGTGCGCAGCAGCAGCGTGACAGGGAGAAGAAGGACTACGATGCACGTATAAAGGCATTGGATGATGCCGAGAAGCGCAGGCAGGCAGCCGTCAAGGCGAGCGAGAAAGCCATAGAAGAGACCTATGAGCTTGAGGTGTCGGAATCGGAGCTTGAGGATAACGAGAACCGAAAGACCGATATGCGCCTGAAGGCGGAGAAGAAACGCCTCGAGGCACTTCTGAAGCTCTACGAACAGGATGGACGCATACTGACGGACACAGAGATACAGACCATCAAGAACAGCATAGCAGCCGTTGACAAGGAGCTGGAAGAGAACACGAAGGAGAAGAGCATCTGGGATGTGTTCGGGCTGTCCGACAAGCAGAAGGACGCTATGAATGAAGCCCTGAGCTATGCTATGGATAACCTCAATCAGCTGATGGATGCCTATACGGAGGCGGCAGAGCGTAAGCGTGAGCTTGCGGATGCTGAGGTAGAGCGTGCCAAGAGCGTGCTGGATGCTGAGATAGAGGCTCGTAATAACGGCTATGCCAACGATGTGGAAACGGCACGTAAGGAGCTGGAGCTTGCCAAGAAGAACCAGCAGAAGGCTATCGAGCAGCAGCAGCGTGCGCAGCGTGCGCAGCAGGCAATGCAGACGATAGAGCAGGCTACGAACCTCGTAACGGCATCATCACTGATATGGAAGCAGCTCGGCTTCCCGTGGGCAATCCCTGCCCTCGGTGTCATGTGGGGCAGCTTCCTTGCAGCAAAGATTAAGGCGGCTCAGGTGACGAAGATGGGCTCTGAGAGCTACGGCGAGGGTACGGTGGAGCTTCTTCAGGGCGGCAGTCATCAGTCGGGACGTGACATAGACCTCGGACGTAAGCCCGACGGGACACGTAGACGGGCAGAGGGCGGAGAATATTTCGCCGTTGTCAACAAGCGCAGCAGCAGGAAGTTCCGAAACGTTATCCCTGACGTGGTACACTCGCTGAATGACGGGACGTTTGCCGAGAAGTACATGACGGCTTATAACGGAGACGTGAACATCACCGACACGAAAGCCCCTGACATATCGGTGCTGACGAGCGACGTGAGGAAAATCCGTGAGCAGGGGGAGAACAGCCGATATACGACCCCTGACGGGCAGACGATTATCATATATAAGAATCTCAGAAGGAGGGTTAGAAGATGATACCGAGTTATAAGATAGAACTTACCAATGGCGTTACCGACGTGAGGCGTCTGGTACGACCACGATGGAAGAGCGACCTCGCCCTGAATGTAGCCTACGAGAACGGGCAGATGTTCCGTCGTACCCAGCTGTCGGGGGACATGGTCTTTGTCGGCTCTGACTATGACTATATCGCAGGCACTCCCTTCGAGAACACCATAACGCTGTATATAAGCGTGAGCTATGACAACGGGGAATCCTATCAGTCGTTATACAGCGGGACGTTCCATCATACAGACTGCACGTTTGATGCCGACAACAGAAACGTGAAGGTACGCCCTCAGATAGCGGACAGATACAGCAAGATACTTGCGGGGCTGGATAAGGAGTACGACCTCTGTAAGCTGACACCCGCCATGCAGCCCGTGACCATCACCCGCAGACCGATGATACAGGTGTATGTCCCCAGCGATGCCGTCGTGACATGCTACCTCAGCGGCATGGTATGGGAGGAGGATGCTGTGGAGACGACGAGCGCAGGGACGCTGACGGATGACTATCACTTCGGGAAGGTCAACGACTTCGCTGAGCTGAACTTCACGGGCAGCGTTCCTCAGTATCTCACGGGTACGTTCATCGGGACTATTCCCAAGACCTCGGCTCGTGGTGAGTGGCGTGTCATGGAGAACGAGCAGCAGATGTATTACATCACCTATTTCCAGCGTATTGAGCAGTCGGTGACCTCTCCAACGGGGTATATGTATATCAACGGGCTACGGGTGTATAGCGTACAGAACACGTCTCAGGTGCTGTGGGAGTATGAGCAGCAGGATATGAGCGAGTACGACGACATACCCGACGAGATAACGATGGATAGCAAGCGGTCAGGCGTGGCAGACCTCACGGCAGAGCTGTCGGGGACACCCGTCTATGCACGATGGCTTGTGGCTAAGGACAGCATAGGAGGCGGGCAGGCTTACCCGCTTAGTGGTGACGACCTCGTGAGCAACAACAGAAACTACAAGTATGTCATGCCTTTCGGTTTGTCCGACCTCGTCGTTATGAGCTACAATCACAGGGAAGAGCCTACTCAGTGGGGAATACGCCCCGATGGCGACTACTATCAGAAGCCTGATGACAGCCTCTCGGTGATTGATTATTTCCCCGTCGCCCGTTCCACGTGGAACTACGCAAGCATGTGGCTCTGTCAGACGGAGGCGACGGAGACGATAGAGCAGTCAGGACGCACGGAGACGCTGATACGTGATGCCTACACGATAGAGTCTGTAATCGCAGCCCTCTTAGGGGAGATAGACGATAGCGTGACCTTCGAGGGGACGCAGACATACAGCCGCTTCCTGTTCGGTGTCAACCCATTAATCAACAGCGCCTATTGGGGTCGGCTGGTGATGTGTCCTAAGACCAACGTCCTCGTCGCAGAGTACACACAGCCCGCACAGAAGGCTGTCGTTACCCTCGGTGAGGTGTTCGACATGATGAAGAAGGCTCTCGGGTGCTATTGGTATATCAATGACAGCGGACAGCTGATAGTGGAGCATCTCGTATGGTTCAGGAACGGGGGAAGCTATGCGGGGACACCCGCCATCGGTATCGACCTGACGGAAGCCGTGAACACAAGGAACGGCGAGGCGTGGAGCTTCGGGACTAACGCATACAGCTACGACAAGATGGAGATGCCTGAGCGTTACGAGTACAGCTGGATGGATGACACGACGAACATCTTCACGGGTGAGCCGATAGAGGTACTCAGCACCTATGTGGAAGATGGAAAGATTGAGGATGTGACAATCTCGAAGTTCAACCCCGACATAGACTATATGCTGCTTAACCCGTCCAATGTCAATGAGGACGGCTTCGCCCTGATGCTGTGCAAGGTGACTAACGGGGCTTATGCGACGGACATCGAGAGCCTGTCGCTCGTACCTAATCAGGTGCAGAACTGGCAGCTTACGATGGGTGTCCTTCAGAACAGCTTCCTTATCTACGACATGCCCTCTTGGAACCTGAAGGTCAACGGGCAGGCTACCCTCGCTAAGGGCATACAGCGAAAGAAGAAGCAGAAGGTAAACATCCCCCTCGGGGCGGTAACGCCCAATCAGCTCCAGCTGGTGCATACAGGTCTTGGAGATGGTGAGATACAGAGCATGGATATTAATCTAACGAGCCGAATGGCTGAAACGCAATTAGTATATGATACAACGGAACTCTAATCTATCTATTCTGCCGTTCTACGGAGATATAGACGAGCAGAATCATCGTAAGAGCTATGCCTACGGGGAGGTCTATCCTCTGTACACCCCCGTCGGTACGATACCGCCATTTCAGATTATCACGGATCATGAGGCGGCATCAGTGACAGCCGTAAGACTATACAAGGCTGGCGGGCAGCTCGTCTCATCTATCCTCAGCGGCATGGAGGGCGGAGGGCTGCAGCGCTTCCAATTCACGGATTACGACGTGATAGTCTACCCGTCGCTCGCTACGCAGCTGTATAGCGGTGAGGGGCAGTACTACATCGTTATAGAGACGACGTATCAGACGGAGACGAAACGCTATTACAGCGATATCTTCACGGCTGTCGGACGGGTGAGCGCATACCTGAAGATAGAATGGTGGGACTTGACAGACCTCGTCATGGATGATGCCCGTGTGGTGTATATCTTGGGCGGTGAGCAGGATAACTTCAGAAACGTCGTATATCTCGCTACGGAGCTCGGTAAGCCTGACTATGAGTTCGACGAAGAAGGAGAAGAGCGTGACGGGCGTTTCTTCCCTGAGAAGCAGCTATCTCAGAAGAAATACAGATGCACGTTCCTCGCTTCCGAGCCGTTATGTGATGTCATGCGGCTGATACGCCTGAGCGATTACGTCAAGATTACGGACAGATGGGGGCACGTCTATCGTGCGGACACGTTCCTGATGACCCCGCAGTGGCAGACGCAGGGAGACCTCGCAAGTGTGGAGGTGGAGTTCACGGCTAACACCATCGCTAAGAAGATACCACGTCCGCTCTCTGTTGTCGGAGACTACAATGATGATTACAACGATGATTACTTCAACGATTAGGAGATATGGCAGATTATAACGTATTGAAATCCTCGGTAGCGGCAGTCATTAAGACCAATAACCGCAGGGAGATAACGGGACAGCTCTTGCAGAACGTCCTTACTCAGATGATTAACGTCATTGGTGACAATTTCCAGCTGGCGGGATTCGCAGACCCGACGACTAACCCTCAGTCACCCGACCAAAACGTGTTCTATGTCGCTGAGCAGAGTGGCGTCTATCCGTACTTCGACAACATCATCGTTCCCGAGGGTGTCACGTTTTTGTTGTGGAAAAACAGCCAATGGACGGCACATACCATCGGTGTGGTGACGACGGAATATCTTGCTGAGAATTATGTAACAAAAGAGTTTTTCCGTTCGATGTTCCGTGCGTACGATAGTCATGGAGTGGAGATAGAGCCAAACAACGACGGAGACGAGCCATCTGTGATTGATAACATCAAGGCAATGGTCGGTCTATGGACTAACGAATATATCTCTGCCCTCGGTCAAGGCTCAGGTGGTGGCGGTGGTGGAGGCTCTACCTCATTGGCAGGGCTGACGGATGTAGCCATTAACCCACAGACGCTTGCAGGCGGTCAGGCACTGATATATAACGCTACCACACATAAGTGGGTAAACGGCAGCGTGGTTGTCAATATGGCATCCGTATGGTCAGCCCTCGCTGCATCTACAAACGAGCAGATTAACGCCTCTCACCTATCATCAGCGTTACAAGGATTTGCCACCGAGACGTGGGTCAGCCAGAACTTTATATCTATTGCCTACTTCGACCGCCTGTTCCGTGCATACAACGGCAACACCCTTGTAAGCCACAACGACGAGACATCGACCATCGACAATATCAAAGCCATGTTCGGCTTTTGGACGGAACAGTATCTGAGCGCCCTCGGCAACAGCGGTGGCGGTAGTGTTTCGCTCACTCTTGCCAACATGGGTGATGTGGCTCTTAACAACCTTGCAGACGGGCAGATACTCGTCTATGATGCAACCGAGGGTAAGTGGGTCAACGAATCTGCAAGCATCGTGGGTAACTACCTGCCATTAACGGGAGGTACACTTACAGGCGACCTTGTACTCACACAAGGTGTCCGCATAATGTCTGGAGGCCAAGCCATGCTCGTCTATAAACCATCGGGTCTCACAGGCATTTCAAGGACTCAATGGGGTGTTGGGGCGATTGATATACAAGGCGTAATCCGAAGCAGCGCATCAGACTTACTGCATCGGCGCGGTATAAGTGGACAATCTTACGCCATCCTTGACGAGTACAACGCTACAACGATACTTGATAACAGTTACCTGCCTCTTACGGGTGGAACGCTAACAGGAGACCTATTTTTTACTGGCTACAACAGCAGAGTATTCGGCATCAAGCGTACGTCGGCGTCAGCAGGTCAGTCGGTTGCTAATAACATAGATGTCGGTTGGGATTATAATAACAGAGATGGAGCAGGTGCATTCTTCCGCTCTGTGGAAGCTGGAACGCTCGCTGGTGACTTCGGTTTCTTCGCCCGCAACGCAACAGACCAGTGCGAGATGATTGGTAAGCCCGATGGCACGCTGACATGGGGCAATGCTAACGTGCTAACGTCTGCTAATGTTAAAACCATCAATAACGAATCAATCTTCGGAACGGGTAATATCTCAGTAACAGGTAATTATCTTCCTCTTACGGGTGGAACGCTCACAGGCAGATTGACCATTGATGCAGGAGTGCTCAACATTACAGGTGAGAGTGGCTATGCGCAAGGTATTCGAATCCATGACTCAGGAGGTTACTCGTCTATCTTCTTTCGCTGCACGGCTGCGACTGGCAACAATAATGGTATGTGGGGTCTAACTGCATATTCAAGCGGATTAGGTATAAGAGGCACATCATCCACAAGTAGCTCAACTCTCAATTACTATCTCAGTATT
>JAFNUH010000119.1 GCA_017384185.1 Alistipes sp. | reverse complement strand
GGCACCATCGTATGAAAGCTCAATGAAGTAGCGCATTATTTTATATATTTTTCGTGTGTACGGTCGGTTACAACACTCTCATCGTCAATATGCAAATACGCAAAGTGACCCTTACCGCCATCCTTGCCAACCTCCAAAATCTTATTCTCGGTAGTTGCATTATGCTGGCGATGACCTGCGTGCATATTCATAACGGCAGAGTTAAACTCGCCGTCCGACTTGAAGATTGTATGTTTTATACCTCGCTTCGAGTACCAATAAGCAAAGCAATTATTGTAGTGGCTGGCACTCTTTGTTATGCGGAAAGCCGTAGCAAACTCGTCGCTATAACAGAAGTCGTACCAGTTACATCCCGCCTCGTCAAGGAATCCGCAACTTGTCTCATAACTATTGTTTGAGCCGTAATACAACGGATGGATATTCCTGAGCATATTCGCCTGCGAGCGAATCTTAAAGCCGAAGTGAACACCGCCTATACGCATATTTGTGAAGGTGTTATCGTAACCCTCAACCAACACACCAACGCTCTCGGGAGTGTTATTTCCTACGATATTTACACCAAAAATATCGCTATCCGACGAGCCACTATTTGCGCCGTGCTTAATATGGATTCCTACAATTACGCTCTTTATCGAGGTGTTGCGAATAACCGTTTCACGACCACTATCTATCGAGATACCCTTGGCTACGCCCGAGCCATCGATAATACCGCCCTCTAAGTAGTAATTGCTTCCCGGAGTTCTGATATTGTTTGCCGCATCCTTTCCGCCCAGACGAATCATAGCCTCATCGTGCGACCAACCCTCAGCAGCCTTGATAATGGCATAATTTGACAACTCCAAAGCCACGCTCTTTGTAGGCTCTGCGGGAGTTAAAATGGGTTTCGAGATAAGATAAACACCATCGGGGAAATATATTGTACGATTGGGATTTTCGTCGATTATCTTCTGTATTGCGTCGCTGACATCTCGCTTACCATCTGCCTTAACCTTCACTATGACATATCCCTCCTCTGTGGTCTTGGGATTTGCAGCCAGCAAATTTGTCAACGAAAACAGACATACGACTATCAAAAAAAGGTTAATTACTCTTCTCATTGCAGTAAATTTAATAGTGTTAATCTAAGCAAATGTACAAAAAAAATTACAATCCAGAAAATTATTACAACGGTTCAGTATCTAATTTTTTTCTCTCGGGAATTATTCATATATTTGTGGGTTATAAAAATCGTAAAACAAGCATAGTATGAAAGCAGCAATTATCGGTTACGGAAAGATGGGGCACGAGATTGAGAAGATTCTGAAGGCACGTGGTCACGAGGTAACTTTGATTATAGATATTGACAACTCTTCGGAGCTTAATGCCGAGAACCTGGCAAACGTCGATGTGGCAATCGAATTCACCACACCCTCAACAGCATACAACAACATCCGCACCTGCTTGGAGTGTGGCACAGCCGTTGTGAGTGGCACAACAGGTTGGACAAATCGTCTGGCTGAGTTGCAGGAGTTGTGCCGAGAGAAGGGTGGTGCAATGTTCTACGCATCGAACTACTCGTTGGGCGTAAATCTTATGTTCCGCCTCAACCGTGAGTTGGCACGACTAATGAATCAGTTCTCTGGATATGAGGTTTCGATGTCGGAGACTCACCACACAGAGAAAAAGGATGCGCCGAGCGGTACTGCCGTAACTCTTGCCGAGGATATTATCTCACGCATTGAGCGCAAGACCGGCTGGGTAAATGAGCCTACGACAGAGGATAAGTCGCTGATTCCTATCGAGTCGCTTCGCATAGGTATGAATCCTGGTGAGCATAGCGTTGTATATACATCGGAGGATGATGTTTTGGAGATTCGTCACTCGATTAAGAATCGTCGCACGTTGGCACAGGGTGCTGTCGTTGCAGCCGAGTTCCTCTGTGGCAAGCAGGGAATATACACTATGGAGGATTTGTTTTAATAGGTCAAAAGAAATTGCAGAACAATGAATAAGATAAAAGAGTTTTTCAATAACAAGTGGGTAGGGTTTGCATTGGCGACCATACTCTACGTATTGTGGTTTGTTGTGTGGACTGGAAATTTGTGGATGCTCTTGGGTGTAGCAATCATCTACGACCTCTACATCACAAAATATTTCTACCGCTACGTGTGGAGCAAAAATGAGGCTTTGTGCGAGAAGTATTCCACATACAAGAGTGTATATGAGTGGGTCAATGCAATTGTTTTTGCTACGGTTGTAGCAACTATTATTCACATCTTCTTCTTCCAGATGTATGTTATTCCCTCATCTTCAATGGAGAAGACACTGCTTGTTGGCGACCACCTCTACGTAAGTAAGGTAACATACGGTCCGAAGATGCCCAACACGCCTATTTCATTCCCCTTCGTACACCACACTATGCCTCTATCTACGACAAAGAAGTCATTCAGCGAGGCTATCAAGTTGCCCTACAAGCGATTGAAGGGTCTGCGAAATATTGAGCGTAACGATGTGGTTGTATTTAACTTCCCTGCGGGAGATACCGTATTGCTGGAGAATCAGGGTGTAACATACTACGACGTATTGCGTGAGTATCAGGCAGAGTATGGCGAAAAGCGTGGTCGTGAGGAGTTGGAGAAGACTTACAACATAATCTCTCGCCCCGTTGATAAGCGTGAGAATTATATCAAGCGCTGCGTTGCATTGCCAGGCGATACAATTGAGATTGTTGACACTGAGTTGTTTGTAAATGGCGAGCCACAGATTCAGATTCCCGAGAAGCAGTATTGCTACACGATTCGCACATCGTCGCCGCTATCAGCATATGCTATTGAGAATATGGGAATTACCGAAATATCGGGCAATGGCAATTACTACTTCTCGCCGCTTACCGAGCAGATGGTTGAGCAACTCCTCAAGATGGATAATGTTATCAGCGTCGAGCGATACAAAGCCGAGGAGCAGTGTTTCCCCCACAGCGACCGTTATGCTTGGGCGGCAGACAATATGGGTCCGTTGTGGATTCCTCAGGCGGGAGCTACCGTTGAGCTTAACGAGGATACTTGGCCGCTATATGAGCGCATTATAGATGTTTACGAGGACAACGATGTGGAGGTGCGTGATGGTGCATACTACATTAATGGCGAGAAGACCGACACATACACATTCAAGATGAATTACTATTGGATGATGGGTGATAACCGCCACAACTCGGCAGATTCACGTTACTGGGGTTTTGTTCCCGAGGACCACATCGTAGGTAAGGCTTCGTTCATATGGTTGTCACTCGACCACAACAAGAGCTTCCCCTCGAATATTCGTTGGGAGAGATTTTTTAACAAAGTACGCTAAAACTCTGTCTTGTGGAGCAAATCAAAGATAGTTATCTCACCATAGAGGGTAATTCGGAGGCAATCTTCAAGGAACGTAGCAGTAAGTTTCTCTGCTATGCATTCCACGTTGAGAGCGAGGAGGAGATTAATGCCTACCTTGAGCCTCTGCGTAAGCGTTACTACGACGCTACGCACCACTGCTATGCGTGGCGCTTAGGTCCCTTTGGCGAGAAATTCCGTGCCAACGACGATGGCGAGCCATCGAGCACAGCAGGTAAACCTATCCTCGGACAATTGCTATCGAGAGAGATTACAAACTGCCTGATTGTTGTCGTGCGATACTTTGGCGGCACAAAGTTGGGCGTTCCGGGTTTGATTGCTGCATACAAGGAGTCTGCCGCAGCCGCACTGGATGCTGCGAAGGTGGTTGAGCGCACGGTAGATACACGCATAAAGATAGATTACTCGTACGTTGTGATGAACGACGTGATGCGCATCATCAAAGAGGAGCAACCCACAATCGAGGAGCAGATATTTGACAATCTATGCTCGATGACCCTCTCCGTAAGAAACAGCAAGGCTGATATAGTGCTGGGACGCCTACGCAAGGTGGAGGGTGCTACGGTAGATGTGTTGGAGTAGCAAAATAAAAAATTATGTCACAAGAAAAATCGATATATATCAAGGGAGCACGTGTTCACAATCTAAAGAATGTGAATGTGGAGATTCCGCATAATACGCTGACCGTGATTACGGGTCTATCGGGTTCGGGTAAATCAACACTTGCCTTCGATACGATTTTCGCCGAGGGTCAGCGCCGCTATGTGGAGAGCCTCTCGTCGTATGCTCGCCAATTCTTGGGACGTATAAATAAGCCCGATGTTGACCTCATCTCGGGCATTGCACCTGCCATCGCTATTGAGCAGAAGGTAAACACACGTAACCCACGTTCTACCGTTGGTACAACAACCGAGATTTACGACTATCTGAAGTTACTCTTTGCCCGCATAGGTCACACATTCTCGCCCATATCGGGAAATGAGGTGCGTTGCTACGGCGTGGATGATGTTGTTGCCTATATCACCGAGCAGGGTATGGGACGTAGGGTAGTTATCACAGCACCTCTAATCCTAAAACATAATCAGGGCATAATCGAGAAGATGCTCCAGCTTATGAGTGACGGATTTATGCGTCTGTGGGTCGGAGGCGAGGCTATCACCATCGAGGAGTTTATGCCAAAGATTACGGCTGAGACAACCTCTGACGACATTGAGATTGTTGTCGATAGACTGCGTGTAGCCGAAGAGGATGATGACACAATGCTCCGCCTGCGAGACTCTGTGTCAAGAGCATATAGTTATGGAGATGATGTATGCAGAGTAATTATTGAGGATAAGGAGCGTATGTTTTCGGCTCGCTTTGAGGCCGATGGTATTGAGTTCGAGCAACCTACCGAACACCTCTTTAGCTTCAACAACCCCATCGGTGCCTGCCCCGTATGTGAGGGATATGGCAAGACGGTGGGCATCGATGTTGACCTGGTTATACCCGACAAGAGTAAGACAATATACGAAGATGCCATAGTATGTTGGCGTGGTGCTACGATGAAGAAGTGGAAGGAGCAGCTAATCGAAAATGCACACCTCTTCAACTTCCCCATACACGAACCATACTACGCCCTCACGCCCGAGCAGAAGCAGTTGCTGTGGACGGGAAATGAGTATTTCTATGGTCTTGATGCATTCTTTGACTATATCGAGAGCGAGCGCCGCAAGATACAGTTCCGTGTGATGAAGGCTCGTTATACGGGCAAGACAACCTGTCACGCCTGTGGTGGTAGTCGTCTAAAGAAGGAGGCGTTATATGTTAAGGTTGGCGGCAAGAGCATTGCCGAGGTTGTGGCGATGACCGTTGATGAACTGATATTGTTCTTCGGCTCTCTGCAATTAGACGAGCACGACACAAAGACCGCAACACGTATCCTCACAGAGATTCGTAACCGCCTGAACTACCTATCGGATGTAGGCTTGGGATACCTTACATTAGACCGCTTGTCATCCACGCTGTCGGGTGGCGAGAGTCAGCGCATAAATCTCTCTACATCGTTGGGTAGTAATCTGGTCGGTTCGTTATATATCTTGGATGAGCCGAGTATTGGTCTGCATCCTCGTGACACACACCGACTTATAAAGGTGCTTAAGCAGTTGCGAGATATAGGCAATACGGTTATTGTCGTTGAGCACGAGGAGGAGGTTATTCGTGCTGCCGACTATATTGTCGATGTAGGACCACGTGCTGGCGAGATGGGTGGCGAGATTATATATAATGGACCTCTCAAGGGTTTGCAGAAGGCGAAAAATAGCCTTACGGCAGACTACTTGGCACACCGTCGCTCGATAGATATACCCACTACGGCTCGTGGATGGAGTAACTCGATTACAATCAAGGGTGCACGAGAGAACAACCTCAAAAACATAGATGTACGTATTCCGCTGGGAGTTATGACCTGCATTACGGGCGTAAGTGGTAGCGGAAAATCTACTCTGGCAAAGGGAATCTTATATCCTGCGCTGCGCCGTCATATTCTCGACACAGGACAGAATCCTGGCGACCACGACGGCTTGGAGGGCGACATCGGTATGCTCAAATCGGTGGAGATTGTTGACCAGAATCCTATCGGTAAGTCATCACGCTCAAACCCCGTAACATACCTCAAGGCGTACGACGAGATACGAAAACTATATGCCGACCAACCGCAAGCCGTACATACGGGACTTACGGCAGCGTCGTTCTCTTTCAACGTAGCGGGAGGTCGCTGCGAGGAGTGTCAGGGCGAGGGAGTCATCAAGGTGAGTATGCAGTTTATGGCTGACGTTGAGCTGGTCTGCGATGCGTGTCACGGCAAACGATTCAAGGATGAGATTCTGGAGATAAAGTATCGTGGCAAGAGTATTTACGACACGCTTGAGATGAGTGTCGATGATGCAATCAAGTTCTTCTCAGAGGATAAGAGCAACGCCACCTGCCGCCGCATTGTTGAGCGTTTGCAGCCGTTGCAAGATGTTGGATTGGGATATATACGCCTGGGACAGTCGTCATCAACGTTGTCGGGCGGTGAGAGTCAGCGAGTTAAGTTAGCATCGTTCCTATCGAAGGATAACGACCAGAAACAGATAATATTCATCTTCGATGAGCCGACAACAGGACTCCATTTCCACGACATCAACCGCCTGCTGAGAGCATTTAATGCGCTAATAGCCAACGGACACACAATAGTTATCGTGGAGCATAATATGGAGGTTATTAAGTGCGCCGACTGGGTTATTGACCTCGGACCCGATGCGGGCGACAAGGGCGGAAACATAGTCTTTGAGGGCACACCGCAAGAGCTAGAACAATGCGAACAGAGCTACACAGGACGTTTTTTGAAGGAGCATAATAGATAGGCAAGTGCAAGAATTTGAAACATATACTCTACCCAACGGAATAAAGGGAATACATCGACGAGTGCGTAGTAGTGTTACACACTGCGCATTGGTTGTAAATGCGGGTACTCGTGACGAGCAGTCGCACGAATATGGCTTAGCTCACTTTGCCGAGCACGCCATATTCAAGGGTACGAAGCGTCGCAAGGCGTATCAGATAAATTGCCGTTTGGAGAATCGTGGTGGCGAACTCAACGCCTACACAACAAAGGAGGACACTACAATCCACGCCACAACTCTGCGTTCGGACTTCTCGAAGGCGGTGGAGTTGATTGCTGACGTGGCATTCTGTTCAACATTTCCCGAGCACGAGCTACAAAAGGAGCGTGAAGTTATTGTAGATGAGATAAATACCTACAAGGATTCGCCTGCTGATATGATTTTCGACACATTCGAAGATTTGATATTTGCCGGCTCGGAGTTGGGACACAACATCCTCGGCACAAAGGCGGCACTTATGCGCCACACGTCGGAGAGCATCAAACGTTTTGTTGAGCGCACACACACTACTGACCAGATGGTATTCTCATCTATCGGCAATATGTCGGTTAAGAGCGTGCAGAGCATTGCTGCGAAGTATCTTGCCGAGCAACCCTCAACGAAACGAGATTTTAAGCGCATTACGCCCGTGAGCGTGGAGCCATTCGAGAGGGTAGTTAACAAGCATACACACCAGACACACTGCATAATAGGCGCTCGTGCATACGATATAAACGATGAAAAACGCTTGCCGTTGTCGTTGCTTGTAAATATTCTGGGTGGACCGTCAGCAAATTCACGCCTCAACACTGTTCTGCGAGAGAAGAATGGTTTGTCGTACAACACCGAGGCGGTCTATACGCCATACAACGACTGCGGTATGGTAGCGATATATTTCAGTTCGGACCATCACAACGCTGACCTCTGTCGTGAGTTGATAGACAAGGAGTTACGAGCGTTGCGCACAACACCTCCCACGGCACGACGTATGGCGATGATTAAGCGTCAGTTTTTAGCGCAGATGGCTATCTCGATGGAGAACAACGAGGGTTATATGTTAGGTGCCGGCAAGAGCTATCTCGTTCACGATGAGATTGATACATTAGAGGAGGTATATCGCAAGGTATCGGCAGTAACAGCAGAACAGATTACGGAGGTGGCAGAGGAGATTTTTGCAAACACATCGACACTAATTTACCAATAAATATGGATTTACT
>JAFNUH010000118.1 GCA_017384185.1 Alistipes sp. | reverse complement strand
GGTGGCGATATGATGGCAGAGGTGGGAGGTAGCGGAAATCTTGTCAAGCACTACCGCGAGATGTCATTTTTCGGCTTTGTGCAGGTGGCTATGAATATCCGCACCATCCTCTCGCAGATGGGCGACTGCTGTCGTGATATTATGGCATTTGCTCCCGATGTGGTTATTCTGATTGACTACCCGGGCTTCAACGTCAAGATTGCCGAGTTTGCTCACGGCAAAGGTATTCCCGTACACTACTACATCGCCCCGAAGGTGTGGGCGTGGAAGGAGCACCGTGTGAAGGCACTCAAAAAGTTTGTCGATAAACTCTATATCATCTTCCCCTTCGAGAAGGAGTATTTCCGTGGGAAGGGCATCGAGCCCCACTTCGAGGGCAATCCTTTGATGGATGCCATCGCCGAGCGTTGCGCCGCTGCACCCGAGGAGTCGGTTTTCCGTAAGGAGCACGGATTGGATGAGCGACCTATCGTTGCGCTGCTGGCAGGTAGCCGTGTGAGCGAGATTAAGGCTAACCTACGCTTTATGGCGGAGTTGGCGGAGCGCCTGCCCGAGAAGCAGTTTGTTGTGGCAGGCGTAGGCTGGATTGCCAAGGAGCAGTACGAAATTTTCACTAAAGATATGCCCGTGAAGTTTGTCTGCGACAAGACCTATGAGCTGCTGCAAATATCTGAGGCGGCGGTTGTTACGTCTGGTACGGCAACACTCGAAACGGCGTTGATAGGTATTCCCGAATTGGTGGTTTATGGTATTCCGTGGTTGTACGAAAAGTGTAAGCCCTACTTGCTGAAGATTCCTTACGTGTCGCTCGTGAATCTTAATTTGCAGCGTGAGGCGGTGCGAGAGATGGTGGTATATAAACCCTCGGTGGATGAGGCGGAGAAGGAGTTGCGCTCGATTCTTATCGGTGGCTCAAAACGAGAGAAGATGCTCGCCGACTTTGACGAGTTGCGCTCAATCATTGGCGGCGCAGGTGCGAGCGATAGGTTTGCGGCAGATATAGTCAATACCTTACAGAAAAAATGATTCTCGGAGCGCTGATTTTCGCCGCCGTTTGGTGCTTGATAGCCCTGCTTCTGCGCCACTATCCCGAGACGATGGCGGGCTATAACACTATGCCAAAGCATAAACGAGCAAAGATTGACATCCAAAAACTTGGACGCTTTATCTCGAATGCGATGTTCGTGGGCGTGCCCTCGGTGCTGCTCTCGCCGCTTATGCCAAGCGAGGGATTATATTCGCTGCTGCTCTGCTGGATTCCCTGCGCAATACTCATAGTGGCGGGCATATATGTAAATGTAAGAAAAGAAAAATTTGAGAAACAATGAAGATAATCTGTATCGGTCGCAACTATGCCGACCACGCCAAAGAGCTCAACGACGGTGCCGAGTTGCCTAAGGAGCCGCTATTTTTCCTGAAGCCCGACACGGCACTTTTGCGCAATAACGACCCATTCTACATCCCCTCGTTCTCAAACGAGGTGCATTATGAGTGCGAGTTGGTGGTAAAAATCAACCGCCTGGCAAAGTGCATTGACGAGAAGTTTGCATCACGCTGTTACGACGAGGTGGGTCTCGGCATCGACTTCACGGCTCGTGACCTGCAACGTGAGGCGATAGCAAAGGGGCTGCCGTGGGAGCTATGCAAGGGTTTTGACCACTCGGCGGCACTCTCGCCCGAGTTTGTGCCGCTTGCCGAGCTGGGTGGCGACGTGCAGAACCTTGAGTTCGAGATGGAGCTAAATGGCGAGGTGCGTCAGCGTGGTCGCACACGTGAGATGCTCTTTAGCGTTGATAGAATCATCAGCCACATATCTCGCTATATGACCCTCAAGATTGGCGACCTAATCTACACGGGCACACCCGTAGGTGTGGGCGCAGTCACGCAGGGCGACAATATCAAGGCTCGCATTGGCGGACGAACGTTGTTGGATTTTGATATTAAATAGAACGCTAATTTACCTATTTTCTCAACGGACAGGTCTATTGCTTATCAAGGCATACCTTGCGGCTTCCAGCCGCATTTGCAAATCTGACCCACCCCCACACCCCCGCCTCAGGCAGGGGCTTTGGTCGCCGCCGAGCGGCTCCAAGGGTTGCAGAACCATAGGTTATTTATTTTAGATAATATGCTACTACACGACAAATTAAAACCCTACCGCTTGATTCTTGCTTCGCAGTCGCCACGCCGCCGACAGCTCCTTGCCGATGCGGGGTTGGAGTTTACCTTGGCGGAGCGTTTCGAGTGCGAGGAGTACTTCTCGGAGGATATGCCCGCCGAGCAGGTTGCCGAGTATCTCTCGGCGCTAAAGAGCGAGGCGTACCCTCAGCCGCTTGCCGAGCAAGATATTTTGTTGACTGCCGACACAGTTGTTATCGCTTGCGACCGCATCCTCGGCAAGCCTGCCGACAGAGCCGATGCCATCAATATGATTACGATGTTGTCGGGTCGTGAGCACAAGGTGATAACGGGCGTTACGCTCCGCACCTCAGAGCGTGTGAAGAGTTTCTCGGTGGTCTCGAAGGTCTATTTCCGTGAGCTTGCGGCGGACGAGATTGAGTATTATGTCGATACCTACCGTCCCTACGACAAGGCAGGCTCGTACGGCATTCAGGAGTGGATAGGATATGTCGGTATCGAGGGCATCGAGGGGTCGTTCTACAATGTTATGGGACTGCCCGTGCAGAGGCTCTACTGCGAATTAAGTGACTTTATATAATAAAAAAGGCTGCCCATCGGACAGCCTTTTTTCTTATAGCATCAGGAATGCCAAATAACACGCTACGGTTGCTATGGCGCAAGCTATCTTCACCCACATTCTGCTCGTACGAATCAGCATATAGATAAACATCGACGAGAGCAAGCCGAAGACCGTGAGGTTTACAACCTTCTCATCGCCAAAGTGGTAAACCGAGCCACCCGAGTAGAGCAGATCGGCAAGAGCCAAAACAAAGTAGTTGAAGACATTGCTACCCGCAATATTACCGAAAGCAATATCGAAATTGCGCATACGGAAGAGCGAGATTGTCGATGTAACCTCTGGAAGTGATGTTGCCACGCCCAAGAACAGTGCGCCAGCCAAGCCAGAGCCGAGGTTGAGTTCGGTAGCAATGTCATCGGTGATATATGTAAGAATCACACTCGCCACGATGATACCCACACTCGCCAGCACAAAACGCACCACGATAGCACGCAGTGAGAGCTTCACCTCCTCACACTCGCCATCCTCGCACTCGCCATTATCGCTTGCCAAATAACGCACCGAGAGGGCGTAGAGCAGAACAATGATAATAGTTGTCACGCTCACATAGAGCCACGGATTATCGTTCGAGCCAAAGATAATATTATCGTCACCCATCACCTGCCAATTAAACACAACAGCGATGTACATCAACATCAGGAACATCATAACGTAGCGGTGGCTGGGCGAGAGACGTGCAGCCGTAAATCCCTTAATAAAGCATAGGATAACAACGGCAAGCATACCAAAATTAAAGAGGTTGCTGCCGAGGATATTACCGATGCAGAGCGAGGGGTTGTCGATAAGAATCGTTGCCGAAATACTTGTAAAAAGCTCAGGCAAAGAGGTGATAGCCGAAAGCAACACTCCGCCCAAGAAGGCTCCCGACAGACGTGTCGAGCGGTCAATCATATCGATATAGCGTGAGGCTAAAATCGAAAACCAGACAACAGCCGTTACGGTAATGAGATAGAGAATGTACAACATAATTGGTCAATAAGTTTAATTCAGTGCCGAGAGTCCCTTTGTTGGTGAGGCATCAAGGCGTATAGCTATAAATAAAAGTATCGTAAATGCAATCATCGACGAGCCTCCGTAGCTCATAAAGGGCAACGGAATACCCATCACGGGCATCAAGCCGATGGTCATACCGAGGTTTACCATAACGTGGAAGAGGAAGATAGCCGCCACGCAGTAGCAGTAGATTCGGCTGAAGGGCTCCTGTTGTCGCTCGCCCATCTTCATCAGGCGCAGAATCAATCCGCACAACAGTGCCAGCACCGCCATAGAGCCGAGGAATCCCCACTCCTCGCCCGCCGTGCAGAAGATAAAGTCGGTATGTTTCTCAGGCACGAAATATTTTGACTGCGTACCCTGCATAAATCCCTTGCCGAACAATCCGCCCGAGCCGATGGCAATTTTCGACTGGTTTACATTGAAGTCGATACCTGCCGGGTCGTTGATAATACCCAGGAAGCTGAGGATTCGCTCCTTCTGGTGGGGCTGTAACACCGACTCGAAGATAAGGTCGGCGGCAGGCACAAAAATCATTGAGCTGACGAAGAGTCCGAGGGTAAGGAATATAGAGATAATATTCTTTCTAATAGCATAAATGGCAGCTACAACAACACCCACAATTACCGAGATAACAAGGCAGGCATAGCCGCTAAGCGCACCGCCCCACAACATTGCCGAGAGACCATAAAGCACGAACGCTCCCAAGCCGATAGAGGCAACGAAGATGGTGTGCATACGCCACTTGCCGCCAATCATCATCGCATTAGATATTGTAAAGAGCAACACCAGCACGATAAGCAGTGCCAGCGGCGTGAAGAGGAACGAGAAGATAAAGAGCGTAGCCACCATAAGGATAGGGATACACAACCACTTGTTCAAACCCTCACGGTACAACACGAAGAGGAACGAGCCAAGCACAACGCCCGAGCCCGTATCGTTCTGCAAAAGGATGATGACAAAGGGCAAAAGAATCACCATAGCCACACGGCACAGATGCTTCACGTTATTTATCGAGAAGGAGTAGTTACTCATCATACGTGCCATAGCCAGCGCCGTGGCAATCTTGGCAAACTCAGCAGGTTGCACACGCACGGGACCCAACTCATACCACGCCTTAGCACCCTTCGTTACGGGGGCTATCGCTTCGGGCATTACGATTGTTCCCGCCGTGAATATAAGCGCACCGACGTAGGCGTAGTAGGCGTACATATGGTAATAGCGTGAGTCGAGCAGCAGGATGAACAATCCGACAACAAATGCCGCACAAGCCCACAGAGCCTGCTTGATATGATTCTGGCGGAAGTTGAAGAAACCATCAATCATATCGTCATATCCTGCCGAGGCTACGCAGATAAGACCCGACAGCACAAGCAGCAGGTACAAGGCGACAGCCACACGGTCAACACCCTCGAAGAGCGATATGTTATTTCTTGTTTGCATTATCTTGATAACGTCGTGGTAAGGGGTAATATAAGTTCTTAACCTGCTCGACAAGCTGCGGGCGGGTGATAGTATCCGTCAGATACATCTCCTCCAACAAGCTGGCGATAGGCAACGCCGCCGAAGCACCAAAGCCACCGTGCTCGACATATACCGAGATGGCAATCTTCGGGTTATCCTTCGGGGCAAACGAGAGGAAGGTCGAGTGGTCACGACCGATAGGGTTCTGCGCCGTACCTGTCTTGCCGCAGACATCCCATCCTGGGAGGTATGCTCGATACGACGTACCTGCACCCGGCACGTTAGCACCCTTCCACATACCCTCGATGATAGGTATGAAGTGTTTTGCATCGACCTTCGTGTACTGTTTCTCGTAGAAACGGCGGTCGAGCGAATCCTGACCCTCGATAGCCTTCACGATGTGGGGTATATAGTAGAAACCTCGGTTAGCAACAATAGCGGCGAGGTTTGCCATCTGCAACGGCGTACATCCCAGCTCACCCTGACCAATCGAGAGCGAGATTACGGTGTGACCATTCCACGAGCCACGATATACACGGTTGTAGCGCTCGCTCGTCGGCACATATCCCGTAGCCTCGTCCAAGAAGTCGGAGTCGAGCTTACGACCAAAGCCGAAGCTCTTAACATACTCGACCCACACGTCAAGACCCTCCTTAACATCCTCAAACTTACGATTCTCGATGATGTTGCGGAAGACGTAGCAAAAGTATGCGTTGCACGACTGTGCCACGGCATTACGCAGGTCGAGGGGTGATGCGTGGGGGTGGCAACCCATTCGCTTCGAGCCATAGCTATAACCATTATGGCAGGGGTAGGCGTTGGCGGGGGTGAGTACACCCTCCTGCAAGCCGACAAGACCCTGCACCAGCTTGAAGGTTGAGCCTGGCGGATAACGAGCCTGCACCGCACGATTAAACATCGGTGTCTTAGGGTCGTTAATCATCTTCATATAGTTGTTACCACGCTGACTGCCGACCATATCGTCGGGGTCGAACGTAGGAGATGATGCCATCACAAGAATCTCTCCCGTCGAGGGCTCGATAGCCACCACAGCACCCATCTTTCCCTCCATCAGCTCCTCGGCAAAGGCTTGCAGGCGGGCATCGATGGTCGAGGTGATGCGCTTACCAGGGATAGGCAGCGTGTCGAACACGCCATCCATATATGAGCCCTTGATTGCTCCGTGGCGGTCACGCTCCAAAATCTTCACGCCATCCACACCACGCAGGTAGCTCTCATAGGCTCGCTCCATACCGCTCTTGCCGATATAGTCGCCACGCTTGTACTCGCCCTCGCCACGCTTAATGTCGTTCTCGGTAACCTCGCCCAAGTTGCCGAGCAGGTTACCACCAATCTTGCGGGGGTATTGGCGGGCATTACGTTGTACGGTGTGGAATCCCTTGAAGTTAAACTCGTCGAAGCGCAGCTTCGCCTCCTTCGTAACGAAGTTCGTCACGAGCGTTGGCGCACGGGGGTTGACACGTGCATCCTTGAGCTTCTGCACAAGGCGCTCCTTCTTCAGGTTGAGCATATTGCACAGACGCATAGTGTCGAAACCAGCCTTATCCATCTCACGATAGATTACCATAAGGTCGTAGCACTCCATACTCTGCACCAGAAATTCGCCATTACGGTCAACAACCTCACCACGTGGCGCATACTGCACCTCATAGCGTAGGACGTTGCCCGCAGCCATACTCTTATATTTGGTGTCGATGAGCTGGATGTAACCTATGCGGCAGGCTATAACGCCAAAGATAAGGAACACGATAAATTTCAATATCGTGCGGCGCATATGTACGTCATTGTTCGACATATTATTTGTTGAGAATTTTCTTTGTAAACAACTTTACCACATACCACGACATCAGCGAGGCTGTCGAGGCGCTTATCACAAGACGCAGAAGCGTATAGGGCAGATGGCTCAGCGAGAGCGACTCCAGCATAAAGAAGATGAAGCTATGCAGGCTCGTCACCAATATAATGAACCACGCCAAATGCTTTGTCGAGAGGCGATGCAACGATGGCAACGAGTCATCGGCACCCGTAGCGTGACCAACTGCCAAGCGCAACATCAGCGGGCGCATAAATCCCGTAGCCGTAGTGGATATCACATTCAGTCCGTGCATACCCGTAAGCATATCGATAGCAAAACCCATCAGCGCCGAGAGCAGCAGCACCCACAGAGGCTTGAGGTCCAGGGGTAACATAATGATGAATGCAATATATATCATCGGATGGAAAAAGACACTCAGCGAGATGTTATCCAGGATAAAAATCTGCAACAACACCAGCACCACGAATGCTCCCATATATAATAAATTCTTCTGCATACTCTACCTTAACCCTTACCTGCTGTTTTTAACTCTATCCTCCAACTCCGTAGCCTCAACATATCCGTTGTTGCCGATAACCAGCACATTGCTTATCTTGGTCATATCGGCAGCCAAGCGCACCACAACGTCGAACGAGGTTTGGTTCTCGTTCTCCTTGAAGCTCTCCACGTAGCCAATCTTCACACCCTCGGGGAAGATGTGCGACAGACCCGACGACACGACGGGAGCGCCAATCTCAAACTCGGCATACTTCGTAAGCTCGCTCATCTGCACCTTATGGGGCGTGTGACCACTCCACGTGATAGAGCCGAAGTGCTCGTCGCCCGAAATCTTACCGCTGGTGGTAAAATCCGTATTAAGGATTGATATTACCACAGAGTAGCTATCCGAGCAATCTGCCACATAACCCACCATCGAGCCATCGGGCGTGATGACAGCCATATCTGCCATAATGCCGTGCTGACGACCACGATTCAGTGTGATGAAGTTGCGGTTGCGGTTTATCGTGTTAGATATAATACGTGCGGGGAGGTAGGTGTATTGTGTAAACTGCTCAACATATGTTGAGTCAACCAATGCCAACGAGAGCGTATCGGTAGCAATACTACTCTCACGATCCTGATAGAGAGCCAGGCGATTCTCCAACTCCGCCACACGAGCCGACAAAATCTCATTCTCGCTACGCAACCTGAAGAAGTGCTTCACGCCGAAGACACTACGCTGCAAGCCTCCCACAACGCTGTTTGCTCGTGAGAGAATCTTGGCTTGAGTGTAGAATGAGGAGTGCGCATAATAATTGAGTGCTATTGCCTCAATGATGATGAACAATAGCACAACGTGTATTCTGCGAAGAAATTCTATCAGCTTATACATTGACCAAATATACTACACGGCTCTCGATTGGAGGTCCAACCGAGAGCTGCGATTTCATATTTTCAAACGTGATTATTCGCCGTGCATCAAGAATGAGAACTTATCAACGTTCTTCATCGCAATGCTTGTACCACGTGCGATAGCACGCAGGGGATCCTCGGCGATATGAACGGGCAAGCCGCACTTGTTTGACAGACGCTTGTCAAGACCCTTAATCAGGGCACCACCACCTGCCAGGTAGATACCATTCTTCACGATATCAGAGTACAACTCAGGCGGCATAGTCTCCAAAACGGTCATAAGCGCTGCGTCGAGCTTCACGAGTGACTTCTCCAGGGCGTATGCAATCTCGTTGTAAGAGAGTGTTACGGTCTGGGGCAGAGCTGTAAGCATATTGGGACCTGTCAAGACGAAATCCTCGGGCTCCTCCTCCAGCTCGGGGATAGCTGCGCCGATAGCGTGCTTAATCTCCTCGGCAGTACGCTCACCGATACGGATATTATGCTGCTGACGAACATAGTTCTGGATATCAGATGTGAATACATCACCTGCCACGTTGATAGACTCCGAGCATACGATACCGCCCAGCGAGATACAAGCAATCTCCGATGTACCACCACCGATGTCGATAACCATATTACCCTCGGGTGCCTCAACGTCAAGACCTGCACCCAGAGCTGCAGCCATAGGCTCGAAAATCATATATACGTCACGTGCACCAGCGTGCTCGGCAGAGTCACGAACGGCACGAATCTCCACATTGGTAGAACCTGAGGGGATACAGATAACCATACGCAACGAGGGCGAGAACATAGTGTTTGTAGTACGCACCTTCTTGATAAGACCACGCAACATCAACTCCGTAGCCTTAAAGTCGGCGATAACGCCATCCTTCAACGGGCGGATAGTTTTGATGTTGGGGTTTACACGACCATCCATCTTCTTAGCCTCAGCACCGATTGCCTTCACCTTGCCGGTCTGCAATTCGAGGGCAATAATCGACGGCTCGTCAACAACGACCTTACCGTTGTAGATAATCAAAGTGTTGGCGGTTCCGAGGTCGATCGCCAACTCTTGCATCAATGAAAAAAATCCCATATCTATGTTTTTATTTATAAATCAGCTCATTACACGCTGCCGTGTGCCCATTTCCGAGCCTCGGCAACGCCGCCAATACATAATATTTGTATTCGACAGCACAAAGGTAGTGAAAAGATGGGTAAGTTTTCCAACTTTTTGTTAAGAAATTTTTACTATTTTTGTGGCGTTAAACGTCAGTTGTTAACTTTTAGGCTCTGCGGGGGTTGTCATTTCCGCCGAGGAGCTGCGAGCTAAAGGATAGTAACAAAATAATTATAAACCTATAAACAGAAAAACAATGAGTTTGATGAAATTAGACATCGCCAAGTCTGGCGTCGCTATCAGCGAGGCTATGAAGGCGCAGGCCGCTGCGGCTAACACCTTGCTCCACACAGGCGAGGGCGCAGGTAACGACTTTTTGGGTTGGGTAAACCTCCCCTCATCTATTGACGCTGAGCAGATTGCCGCTATCGAGGCACAGGCTGCTAAGTTGCGTGAGAAGGCAGAGGTTGTAATCTGCATCGGTATCGGAGGTTCATACCTCGGTGCCAAGGCTGTTATCGAGGCTATGAGCAACTCTTTCGAGTTCTTGAAGAAGAAGCACGAGAACCCCACAGTGGTTTTCGCTGGTCAGAATATCTCTGAGGATTATACTCACGAGTTGTTGGAGGCTACAAAGGATTACTCTGTTGCCGCTATCGTTATCTCTAAGTCTGGTACAACAACCGAGCCCGCTATCGCTTTCCGTCTTATCAAGGCTGAGTTGGAGAAGCGTTACGGCAAGGCTGAGGCTGCCGAGCGTATCGTAGCTATCACCGACAAGGCTCGTGGTGCCTTGAAGACACTCGCTACACAGGAGGGTTACCCCACATTCGTAATTCCTGACGATGTAGGTGGTCGTTTCTCAGTACTTACTCCCGTTGGTTTGCTCCCGTTGGCTGTGGCTGGCGTTGACATCAAGGCTTTGGTAGCTGGTGCACAGAATATGGAGAAGGCTACCGCTGCTGACGTT
>JAFNUH010000015.1 GCA_017384185.1 Alistipes sp. | reverse complement strand
TCTGACGCGAAAGATTGTCCGTGTTGATTGGTTTGTTTTACGTTTTTGTTGTTGGTTATGGTCTAAAAATTGGCCTCACGCAGCACCACACGCATCGACTCGGGATTCACCTGACGCACGATATGCTTCTGCATCTTCACATAGCGGTGATACAAGTCGTCGTTGTAGTTGCGCACGGTGAGCAGGCCCACGTTGTCGTGCTTCTCCACCTCGAAGTTCTCGGCCTCCAAAGCCTTGATAAGCTCGTCGATATGCCAAGAGGCATCGATGCAAAGTCCCAAATCGACAGCCGAGTTGTTGATAAGGTGAGTCTTGATGCGGAAGTGGTCGAGCAACGAGAAGATAACTGCAAACTTCTCCTCCATCACAAACGAGAAATCCTTTGAGCGGATGATAAGCAGCACCTGGTCACGCTTATAAATCAGGATAGGGATATTCACACGCTCTGCATCGCCGTTGATAACGGTGCCGGGCTTCGTCTTATCGCTAAAGGGGCGCACGTACAACGGGATATTCTTATTCTGAAGGGGCTTGATAGTCTTGGGGTGGATAATCTGCGCACCACTGTATGCCAACTCGATGGTATCGAGGTAGTTCAATGAGTCAATCTTCACGGCATCCTTGAAAATCTTGGGGTCGGCATTCAGCACGCCCTCAACATCCTTCCACACAGACATAGACTCAGCCATAAGGATATTTGCCACTACGGCAGCCGAGTAGTCCGAGCCCTCACGACCCAGCGTGGTGGTTGTACCATCGGGAGCACCACCGATAAAGCCCTGACCTACGAAGACACCTACGCCCGTATTCTCGATAGAGGCACGGAGGCGGTGCTTCGACGCCTTGATATCTACGTTGGCATCCTTGTGGCGCTGGTTGGTAAGAAGCGTTGTACGCATATCAATCCAGCGGTTGCGGGTACCGATGTGATTCAAATATTTTGAGATGATAGTGGTTGAGATAAGCTCACCAAACGCAACGATTGTGTCGTACCACAACTCGGCATCCATCGAACGATAGACGATGTCGTTGACGATATTGCGAAGCTGACCGAACAGAAGTGTAACCTCGTTGATGTCGGTATGCTCGCCCCACAAATCGTCGATAATCTCGGCGTGGTATGCCTGAATCTGACGAATCTCCTCGTTCGCCTCCTCCTTGCGACCATTCTGCATATGAGCGAAGACACGCTCCAGGGCGTTTGTTGTCTTACCCATAGCTGACACGATGATAAATAGGCTCTGCTCTCCCTCTACGATATGCGCAAGATTACGCACACCCTCGGCGTTGCGCACCGAGGCACCACCAAACTTATATACTTTCATAACCTAACTCTCTTAAAATTGAATAATCGGTTACAAAGGTAGAAAAATTTGGCATTGTTACTCAGCTTTTGGGCATAATTTCGTATCTTTGGGCGATAATTTATTGCAAATAAATGCAAGCAAATAAGGAGAATAGCTCCAAAATAGCTCTATAACCCAACCATCGTATGAAAAATCCCGAACACCGCCCCTGGAGAGTGCTCGACAGCGAGTATCTGATTCGCCGCCCGTGGTGTACCGTACGTCGTGATAGCGTGCAGCTGCCGACGGGCGTTGTAGTACCCGAGTGGTATGTCTTCGAGTTCACCAACTGGGTGAATGTCATTGCCATAACCCGTCAGGGTGAGTTCGTAATGATTAGCCAATATCGCCACGGCGTACGCCAGACACGCTACGAGCTGGTGGCAGGTGGCTGCGAGGAGGGCGAGACGGCAGAGCAGAGTGCCCGTCGAGAGCTACTGGAGGAGGCTGGCTATGGCGGTGGCGAGTGGCGAGAGTTTATGTGCGTAGCCCCCAACCCATCGAATCAGAACAACTTTACATATACATTCCTGGCAACAGGTGTGGAGCGCATCAGCGAGCAGCAGACCGAGGCATCGGAGGATATACAGGTACACCTTATGTCGGCAGCCGAGGTGAGAGGGCTGCTGGAGAATGAACAGATTATACAGTGTCTGAACGTAGCTCCGCTATGGCGTTATTTTGCTGAAAACCCTATCGAGCGATGATTTACCGTTTTCCCATACTCGGCTCAACAAACGACGAAGCCGTAAAGCCCTCATACCGTGAGGGT
>JAFNUH010000117.1 GCA_017384185.1 Alistipes sp. | reverse complement strand
GTACAGCCCTCAGTCTGCTGTCAAATTTATTACACCAATAGCAATAAAAATATTTTTATTGATTTACAATCTCGCCAGCAAAGATACCTCTATACTCCAAAACCCACAAAAAATGATGGTTTACGTTTTGTCCTACATTTAGCATATAAAACGAAATTAACCATAGTATATAAAAAAAGGCTACCCGAAGGCAGCCTTTATATTATTCTCTTGCACGAATTTTTCTAAATGGAAGTTTCAGCACGCCCCAAAAGGCTTCGCCGAAGATTCCGCTACTCATCTTGGAGGTACCCTCAACTCTATCGACAAAGATGATTGACACCTCGCTGACCTTCAGACCTAAACGCCACGATGAGTATTTCATCTCAATCTGGAATCCGTAACCCTTCATCCTAACAGCATCTAAGTCAAGTGTCTGCAACGCACGACGTGAATAGCATACAAATCCTGCCGTAGCATCACACACGGGCATACGGGTGACAAAACGAACATACTTAGATGCAAAATACGACATCAGCAGGCGTGACATAGGCCAATTAACGACATTCACACCCTGAACATATCGTGAGCCTACGACCACATCGCTACCAGCACGAGCCGCATCGTAGAGGCGAATCAAATCGTTAGGATTATGCGAAAAGTCGCAGTCCATCTCAAAAACATAGTCGTAATCACGCTCCAACGCCCACTTAAAACCTGTTATATATGCCGTGCCGAGCCCGAGTTTTCCCGAGCGCTCGACAATATGCAAACGCCCCGTGAACTCCTCCTGTCGCTTACGCACCACGGCTGCCGTGCCATCGGGCGAGCCATCGTCAATAACGAGCATATCAAACTCGCCATCGAGTGCCATAACGACATCAATCATACGAGAGATATTCTCAATCTCGTTATAGGTGGGTATGATTACAAGTTTTTTCATACAGACTAATACTGCTCTTTCTCGTTGGGGAAATCCTGCGCCTTAACATCTGACACATAGTGCGATATAGCCTCGCTCATCACACCGTGCAGGTCGGCATAGCGACGCAAGAAACGGGGAGAAAAGTCGTTGGTAATACCCAACATATCGTGTACCACGAGCACCTGACCATCCGTAGCACCACCTGCGCCAATACCGATTGTAGGAATTGTCAACTCCTTTGACACACGCTCTGCCAACGCTGCGGGAATCTTCTCCAACACAATAGCAAAACATCCTGCCTCCTGCAAAAGACGTGCATCACGCAACAACTTCTCAGCCTCAGCCTCCTCCTTAGCACGAACGTTGTATGTTCCGAACTTATGGATTGACTGCGGAGTCAAGCCCAAGTGACCCATAACGGGTATACCTGCCGAGATGATACGCTGCACCGACTCGAGAATCTCCTCGCCGCCCTCAATCTTTACAGAGTCCGCCTCGGTCTCCTTCATAATACGGATAGCCGAGTCGAGTGCCACCTTCGAGTTACCCTGATATGTACCAAAGGGCAAATCCACAACAACCAATGCACGATTAACACCACGCACAACCGAACGAGCGTGATAAATCATCATATCGAGCGTGATAGGCAACGTAGTCTCATAACCTGCCATAACGTTAGCGGCTGAGTCGCCAACCAAAATAACATCAACACCTGCGGCATCGACAATCTTTGCCGTAGAGTAATCATATGATGTAAGCATAGCAATCTTCTCGCCACGCTGCTTCATCTCTGTCAAACGTAGAGTCGTAACTGCTCTAACTTTTCCTGCAACTGACATTTTTCGGGGTTTTACTTTATTTGTGCCAAAGCCCACAAGCCGCAACGTAACACGGCTAATAAGATTGGCACCGAAAATTAGGTTTATTATTCTTTAACAAATATATAGAAGTTTTACGGGTAAAACAAATTTTTCGCCCTACTACTTAACCAACTTCTTACGCATAGCCATAAAGAAGGGCCACAACACCACGCCACCGGCAACCGACACGTTTATAGAGTGCTTCGTACCTGCCTGCGGAATCTCAATAGCGCCGTCGCACATATCCACAACCTCCTGGTCAACGCCAGCCACCTCATTACCAAATACAAGGGCATAGCGAGCATCGGCATCAACAACCAGCTCATCGAGCATCACAGCCCCCTCAACCTGCTCGATGGCAAGCAGTTTGTATCCTTCGGCTTTAAGCTGAGAGACGCACTCGACGGTAGTCTCATATTGTGACCACTCGACGGTCAGCTCTGCACCGAGAGCCGTTTTGTGAATATCTCGTGATGGAGGTGTAGAGGTAATGCCACACAAAGCCACACGCTCGATAGCAAAGGCATCTGACGTACGGAAGAAGGCTCCCACGTTCTGCGCTGAGCGCACATTATCGAGAACGACCACTACGGGGATACGTCCCATAGCCGCAAATTCGTCCACTGAGGGGCGATGTAACTCTTCGTTGCTAATTTTTCTCATCTTTAGCTAATAATTATGTGGGGCAAATATAGCACAAATCGAGGAAATAGATTAACTTTGCAGATTATAAATTCATCACTCAGAGCAATGAATCGTTTTATAAGATATATTTTTCTTGTCGTGACGGCAATAATAACTGCCGCCACAGCCCAGGCACAGGAGGATATGAAGTTGTTGCTGGGTGTTGGTTTTGATACGTTTTTTGACAACACCGAATATACGGGGACAAATTTAGGTGGTAGCTCTGGCACGACTTTCAGCGCCCGTCTAACACCCCAAATCGGTATAGAGTGGAATGAGAAAAACTCGCTGGTCATCGGTGCAGACCTTTTTACCGACTTCGGCAACGATACAAAGTTCTTATCAAAGGCTCGCCCACAACTCTACTACCGCTTTGCCACACCAAAGGTTAAGGCTTACGCTGGAATCTTCGACCGCTCGGCGATGAAGGGTTACTACTCGGAGTTGTTTTTCAGCGACGTATATCGCTACTACGAGAATCGTGTGCAGGGCGTTTTGGGTCAGTACATCGCAGAGCGTGGTTATGTTGAGTTGTCGGTAGATTGGTGCGGTATGTACTCATCCGAGTCAAGAGAGCGCTTTCGTGTCCTCTCGGCTGGTCGTTACGACATAGGTCGCAGACGTCTATTCTACGCAGGTTACGCCTTGCAGATGTTCCACTTTGCCGGTAGCGAGAAGATTGCGGGAAGCGTAGTAGATAATGTAATTATTAACCCCTACGTCGGAACGAAGTTCAACGCATTCTTCGACTTCGACATAAAGTTACACGGCATTCTCACAATGCAGCGAGACCGTGCTGTCGAGGATGAGATGAATATGCCGGGTGGCGCACTCTTCCAGCTCCGTATGTCGAAATGGGGAGTATATCTCGACGAGCAGATATATACGGGCAAAAACCTTATGCCATACTACTATTCAGCTCCCAACGAGATATTTGCTAATGGTTATGGTGCGGAACTCTACTCTGGCAGTACGCTCTTCGGGACAATCCCGACTTGGTCAGGGGATAGAGATTCGTCACATTCATTTTTTGATACACGCATAGGTTACTGTAATTCGTTCTTCAACGACACCGTTCGCCTCAACGCATTTTTCGCATTCCAGTGCGATGGCACAAATTGGGGCACACGACAGATGTTGCAACTATCGGTTAACCTATTCAAAGATATTTCATTACAAAAGAAACGATAACAAAAATATAACGAGTTATGACAGAGATTAATAACATCGAAACAGTTGAGACCAAGGAGCGTCTTAACTTTGTGGAGGAGGTCATCGAGGAGGCCATTGCTAAGGGTGAAACACGTGTTCAGACCCGTTTCCCGCCAGAGCCTAACGGTTATCTGCACATTGGTCACGCCAAGGCTATTTGCTTGGACTTCGGCGTAGCGGCTAAATATGGTGGTGTTTGTAACCTTCGTTTCGATGATACCAACCCTACCAAGGAGGATATGGAGTACGTAGAGGCTATCAAGGAGGATATCCAATGGCTCGGCTTCCAGTGGGGAAATGAGTACTACGCATCTGATTACTTCCAGCAGTTGTGGGACTTCGCCATCCGTCTTATCAAGGAGGGCAAGGCATATATCGACGAGCAGACATCAGAGGAGATTGCTGCACAGAAGGGTACGCCCACACAGGCAGGTACCGACAGTCCCTACCGTAACCGTCCCATCGAGGAGAGTCTCGACCTGTTTATGAAGATGACAAACGGCGAGATTGAGGAGGGCAAGATGGTGCTCCGTGCCAAGATTGATATGGCAAGTTCAAATATGCACTTCCGTGACCCGATTATCTACCGTGTCGTGAATCACCCCCACCACCGTACAGGTGATAAGTGGAAGGTATATCCTATGTATGACTTCGCACACGGTCAGAGCGACTACTTCGAGGGTGTGACACACTCATTGTGTACACTCGAGTTCGTACCACACCGTCCCCTGTACGATTTGTTCGTAGATTGGGTTAAGGAGGGTAAAGCATATATCGACGAGCAGTCATCAGAGCAGATTGCCGAGCAGAAGGGTACACCTACTCAGGCAGGTACCGAGAGCCCATACCGCAACCGCCCAATTGAGGAGACCCTCGACCTGTT
>JAFNUH010000116.1 GCA_017384185.1 Alistipes sp. | reverse complement strand
GCAATATCCTGAGCCTGCGCAAGAGCCTTTTCGCTCATAGGTTGGGGCTGCCAAGACTCACGATAGTCGCCATCTACCTGGTGGTGACCGATAGGATTGAGGAACAATGTACCACCTGAGTGACGTACCGTCAAGAGGGTAATCTCATAGTCAAACTTAACAAAACCCTCGACGATAACCTCGCCACCTCCGGCACGACCGCCCTCCTGAGCAATCTTCCAAGAGTTGTCAGCACCCTCGGGAGTCTTACATACACTCTGACCGTGACCCGATGATGACATAATAGGCTTTACAACACAAGGAGTACCAATCTCTGCAATAGCAGCATCGAACTCCTCACGTGTAGCAGCAAAGCGGTAGGGTGAAGTCTTAATGCCAAGTGTCTCGGCTGCCAACTGACGGATACCCTTACGGTTCATAGTAAGCAGGGTAGCGTTAGCAGTAGGAATAACATTGTAACCCTCCTTCTCCAACTCTACGAGTGTAGGCGTAGCAATAGCCTCCACCTCGGGGATGATATAATCGGGTTTCTCCTTCTCGATAATCTCACGCAAGCGCTCGCCATCCAACATAGAGAGCACATACGAGCGGTGTGCCACCTGCATAGCAGGAGCATTCTCATACTTATCAAGAGCAATTACTTCGATACCAAAACGCTGCAACTCAATTGCAACCTCCTTACCCAACTCGCCCGAGCCGCACAAGATAGCCTTCTTACCTACGGTGGTCATCGGAGTTCCAATCTTAACCATTTTTCGATTTCTTATTTATTATTTGTTTTTACTTACTTTACACGTGCCTCACAATATGCACAACGATAACCGTCAGCTGTCTCGTGGAACAACTTATTTACATCCTCAATATTTGAGATACACTGACGGTTGCTACAACGCCAATCATTGCGTACAAGCTCATCACCCAAACGTGGTGTCTGCGTTGTCTCCTTGCTCTCCTTAGCCCACTCAAGCAGAGTATAAATCAACGCCATACGCACAAACTTACCATTCTCAACCTGACGGAAGTATGCAGCACGAGGGTCGTTATCCACATCCTGCGTAATCTCGTTTACACGTGGCAGCGGGTGCAGAACAATCATATCCTCTTTAGCGAGCTTCATACGCTCGGGGTTAAGGATGAAGCTATCCTTCAGGCGCTCAAACTCATCCTCGTCCAAGAAACGCTCCTTCTGCACACGTGTCATATAGAGAATATCCAACTCGGGCAAAACCTCCTCCATAGTTGTAACCTCACGTGTGGGAACATTATTCTTGTCGCACACCTCACGGCGGATATACGATGGCAAACGCAACTCCTCGGGAGCAATAAGCACAACGTTTATACCCTCGTAGCGTGAAAGTGCCTTAATGAGCGAGTGTACCGTACGACCAAACTTCAAGTCACCACAGAAGCCGATTGTAAGATTATTCAGGCGACCCTTCTCACGACGGATAGTCAAGAGGTCGGTCAAAGTCTGGGTAGGGTGGGCGTGGCTACCATCACCGGCATTGATGATAGGCACCTCAGAGTAGTGCGAAGCGACCAGCGGTGCACCCTCCTTGCTGTGACGCATAGCGATGATGTCGGCAAAGCAACCGATAACACGAACAGTATCAGCTACCGTTTCACCCTTTGTTACTGACGACGATGCAGCATCAGAGAATCCCAATACATTACCGCCAAGCTCCATCATTGCAGAAGTAAAGCTCAAACGAGTACGTGTACTCGGCTCATAGAAGAGAGTAGCGAGCTTCTTGCCTTTGCACACCTCGCTATACTTCTCACGGTTGTCGATAATATCGAGCGCAGTGTTGATTATGCGGTCAACCTCAGCAACCGAAATATCTGTCGTATCAATTAAGTGTCGCATAAGCGTAGTTTTTATTTGTTAATCCAGCTCTCGTCTGAGGGGTTGTTGCGGAAAGCGATAATGCGTGCGCAATCCTCCTGCTTGATGTAACCCTCCTCGGCTGCAACCTCTACCAAAGCGTCCAAGTCGCAAAGTGAGTAGTTGATAACCTCAGCCTCAGCCATACGATCCAAGCCCTTCTTCATGCCGTAAGTAAAGATGCTAACAACGCCCAACACGTCAGCACCTGCCTCACGCAAAACATTTACAACCTCGATACAGCTACCGCCCGTAGAGATCAAATCCTCTACAACGACAACCTTCTGACCCTTCTCCAGCTTACCCTCAATCTGGTTTGTACGACCGTGGTCCTTAGCACCACTACGAACATAACCCATCGGCAGGTCCATAATTGTTGCCACGATTGCAGCGTGAGCGATACCTGCTGTGCTGGTACCCATCAACACCTCGCACTCGGGGAAGTGAGCCTTAACAAGCTCCGACAAGCCCTTCTCAACGTTGTCACGCACACGGGGAGCGGTGAGTGTCAAACGGTTGTCGCAATAGATAGGGCTCTTAATACCGCTTGCCCAAGTAAACGGCTGCTCAGGACGCAAAAATACAGCGCCAATAGAGAGCAGGTCTTTTGCAATACTCTTTTTCATAACTTATATTTTTTATGCTTATATATCTTTACGCTCTAACCTTTAGCCATTCTGCTTATTGGGTTCACCTTGCGGCTTCCAGCCGCATTTACAAATCTGACCCACCCCCTAATCCCCCGCCTCAGGCAGGGGACTTTGGTCGCTAACGCTCCAAGTGTTGCAAGACCAAAGGTTATGATTAATTTATTATTCCAAAGCCTTGCGTAAAATCTCTTCTACCTCCTCGGGGTATATACCTCCCTCGTGCACCTTCTCGCCTGCAACGTAGAACGTCGGCACGTAATAGTAATCGAAACTGTCGGCTAACTCTTTCTGCTCCGACTCCTCAATCATCTCAATCTCTACCTGCGCCAACTCCTTGTGTTGAGCCTTCAGGCTCTCAATGTAACTAATCGCCTTCTTACAGAAGGGACAATTCTTAAGGTAAAAAAGTTTTACGTCTTTCATAATTACTCTACAAATTCAGCCACACAACGCTTGTAAGCTGCTACGGGGTCTGCAGCCTGCGTAATGGGGCGACCAACAACGATATAATCGGTGCCAATCTCCTTTGCTCGTGCAGGAGTAGTAACACGTACCTGGTCACCAACCTCACCATCAGCAAAACGGACACCCGGTGTAACAGTTACAAAGCCTGCGCCACAAGCCTCCTTAACCATACCAGCCTCCAACGGAGAACATACCACACCGTCAAGACCTGCCACCTGAGCATTCTTTGCATAGTGAACGATTGTCTCATTAATTGTAGCGTTAATCAACAAATCCTTCTGCATACGCTCCTCGCTTGTCGATGTGAGCTGCGTCACAGCAATAAGAAGGGGGCGTGTGCCATCCTCACGTGTAAGACCTTCCAAGGCAGCCTTCATCATCTCGATAGTACCAGCGGCGTGCAGGTTACACATATCGACATCCATCTTTGAAAGAACCGCCATTGACTTCTTCACCGTATTGGGGATATCGTGCAACTTGAGGTCGAGGAAAATCTTATGACCACGAGCCTTAATCTCCTTAACGATAGAGGGGCCTGCGGCATAATAGAGTTCCATACCAATCTTAACGAAAGGCTTGCAGTCGGTAAATTTATCAAGGAAAGCGAGCGTGGTCTCAGCACTGTCGAAATCACACGCAATGATTACATCTCTCTGGCTCATAGTTTTATAATATTTTTGATTTATATATTCTCTTTCAAAGTGCTAATTTAATAAATTTCGATGAGATTAGCAATAATTACAAAAGAAAAAGAGGATACCAACAAAACAATGTTAGCATCCTCAATATAAATTTTTGTATATGTTTTAGCAGTTCATTGCACCACAGCAGTGAATCACCTGACCGCTAACGTATGACGAGAGGTCACTCGCCAAAAAGAGAGCCACATTTGCCACATCCTCGGGTGTGCCACCACGACGCAGAGGAATCTGCTGATTCCACGCATCACGCACCTCCTGCGGAAGCTGGTTAGTCATCTCAGTGATGATAAAGCCCGGAGCGATTGCGTTAGCACGAATACCACGAGGACCCATCTCCTTAGCAATAGACTTTGCCAAGCCAATCATACCAGCCTTCGACGCCGAGTAGTTGCACTGACCGGCATTACCCGACACACCAACAACAGATGACATATTAATAATCGAGCCACCTCGCTGCTTCGCCATAATAGGCGTAACGGCGTGGATGAAGTTAAATGCCGACTTTAGGTTGACATTGATTACTGCATCCCACTGAGCCTCTGACATACGCAGCATCAAACCATCTTTTGTAATACCTGCATTGTTTACCAACACATCGATACGACCAAACTCCTCGACAACCTGCTTTACAACCTCGTGCGACTCCTCGAACGATGCTGCATTCGACGCATAAGCCTTAGCCTTGACTCCAAACACCTCCAACTCAGCAAGAGTCTGCTCAGCTGCCTCGTTGATTGCCAAATCGGTAAAAGCTATATTTGCACCCTGCTCGGCAAAACGCAATGCAATTGCCTTGCCGATACCTCTGGCAGCACCCGTAACAAGAGCCACCTTACCTTCCAAAAGTTTCATATTTATAAGTTTTAAGTTTTCGCTATTACAAAGATAGTGAAAATTTCTTATCCTTGCCACTTACGCAGCGCCACGCATCCATTATGACCACCAAAACCCAAAGAGTTTGAGATGGCAATGGTAACATCTGCCTTACGAGCGACGTTAGGAACATAATCGAGATCGCAATCCGGATCAGGCTCGTTGAGTCCAATAGTTGGGGCAACAACACCATTTGCAACGGTCAATGCTGACGCAACCAACTCAACAGCACCCGTAGCGCCCAACATATGACCTGTCATCGACTTTGTTGAGCTAATCATCGCCTTGCGAGCTACATCCTCACCCAGAGCCAACTTTATGGCAGCCGTCTCGGTCTTATCGTTAAGCGGTGTGCTTGTGCCGTGCGCATTGATATAGAGCAGATCTTTCTCGGCATCGAAGCCAGCCTCATCGAGCGACTGACGTATGGCTCGTGATGCGGGCACGCCATCAGGACTTGGTGCCGTAACGTGATGAGCATCACAGCTATTACCATAGCCTACAACCTCAGCATAAATCTTTGCACCACGCTTTTGAGCACTCTCCAACGACTCAAGAATCAGCACACCAGCGCCCTCGCCCATAACAAAGCCACTACGATTTATATTAAATGGAATAGAGGCATTTTTAGGGTCCTCAGAGCGAGACAAAGCCTTACTATTGGCAAAACCTCCGATAGACAAAGGATGAATCGAAGCCTCGGCACCACCCGCAATGATAGCATCGGCATAGCCGTGTTTGATGGCACGAAAAGCCTCACCCACAGCGTGAGTACCCGTAGCACAAGCTGTAACGACAGGCAAGCAGACGCCCTGCGCATTATACTTAATTGCAACATTTCCCGATGCAATATTACCAATCATCATAGGCACAAACAACGGCGAGATACGGCGCACACCCTCCTCCTTAAGTTTGATAGTCTCCGTAACAAATGTGTTCATTCCACCAATACCAGAACCGATATAAACACCCAATCGCTCGGGTGCAACGTTCTCGCCACTCACCAGGCCGCTATCCGTCATCGCCTGATATGCTGCCGCCATAGCGTATTGGCAGTAAAGATCGCTACGACGAACATCGCCCTTCTCAAGACCATACTCCTCGGGGTTAAAATCTTTCACCTGACCCGCTACACTGATTGGCAATTCGTACTCATCGAAACCCTTGATGTGGTCAATGCCACAATATCCATCGACAAGATTACGCCAAAAGTCGTCAATATTATTTCCTACGGGGGTGATAACACCCATACCCGTAATAACAACTCTATGTTCCATTATATTTTGTACATTATTATTTTGTCCACTCTAAAATACAAGCACCCGTAGTAAATCCAGCACCAAAAGCACTCATCAAAATCTTGTCACCTCGCTGTAACTTACCCTCACGTGCCATCTCATCCAGCAGCAAGGGCACACTTGCCGAAGAGGTGTTACCACAACGCTCTACGTTTGTCGGGAAGTGCGACATATCCAACTTTAGCCAATTGGCAATAGCATCAATGATTCGCATATTTGCCTGATGCAGTACATAATATTTAATATCGGAGGGCTTCAAGCCTGCCTCATCCAGCAACATCTTAATATCTCGTGACGACGAGAGCACTGCCGTCTTAAAGACCTCCTTACCATTCATATACATAGGAGCCGAATACTCCTCCTTTGTGATATAAGGCGTAGGCCCCAACCGACGAACATAATGCAGACAATCTATCTTGCTCGTTGTAGTCAAGCGTGAGCAAATCAAGCCATCTCCCTGGGTAACAACAACTGCGCCAGCTC
>JAFNUH010000115.1 GCA_017384185.1 Alistipes sp. | reverse complement strand
CCCGCATAGTTGAATCCCTGTGGCAAAACGGCAGCCGATGGCGTGCGGTTACATATTGCATTTTCAGCCTGAAGAACGGCAATTGCACCAGCACTCGTACCGCTTGTTACAATCTTTTCTGTGTCAATTTGCCACTTCTCGGCATTCTCAAGGATGAAGAGCGTGGCGCTAAACAAGTCCTCTACGGCAATGTTTACCGAGTTGTTCAGCAGTCCAATAGTCTCTCGTATCGAGGGCATCTGCTGCATTGTCGAGAGAACCTTCAATCCTAAACGGTAGTCGATAGATACTACATCAAAACCCTTGTCATTAAGGAACTTGAAGTAGGGTGCGTATGATTCATTATCACGTGTGCCACGCACAAAACCGCCTCCGAAAACATATATCATACAAGGGCGTTTACCGCTTACGGGCGAAACGTAGTGGTCGAGGTATAGTGAATCGGTGCCTTTTACGGCATAGAGATAACTCTTCTTATTTGTGTTTGAAGCCATTGCGCTCAGGCTCAAAACGAGTGCTATAATGGCGATGATGTATTTCTTCATATATTCCTTATTTATATTTTTCTCCCCATAATTGTGACATTCGCTCGGCAATCTTCGCTTCGGTTGAGTTCTGCACGTTGGGCGTATAGAACTGCTTGCCCATAAGCGAATCGGGCATAAACTCCTGATTTACGAAGCCGCCGGCGTAGTCGTGAGCATATTTATAATCCTTGCCATATCCCGCCTCGCTCATCAACTTTGTCGGAGCATTGCGCAGATGCAGAGGCACGGGGCGGTTTGTCGTGTCGTGTGCTACAAAGTCCAAGGCTTTGTTTATCGCCATATATGCTGAGTTGCTCTTCGGGCTTGTTGCCAAATATATGGTTGTCTCGGCTAAGGTAATGCGAGCCTCGGGCATACCAATCTTATGCACCGTATCGAAGCAGGCGTTAGCCAAAAGCAGTGCATTAGGATTCGCTAAGCCAATATCCTCCGATGCGAGAATAACCAATCTACGTGCAATAAATCGAGGCTCCTCGCCACCAGCGAGCATTCGAGCCAGGTAGTAAATAGCGGCGTTGGGGTCGCTACCTCTGACCGACTTGATAAATGCCGAGATAACATCATAGTGCTGCTCGCCATTTTTGTCATAGAGGGCAATGTTTTGTTGCAGACACTCGGTTACATAATCATCGGTTATAGTAATATCACCATCCGTAGCACCCGCTATTATATCCAAGATATTGAGCAGCTTACGAGCGTCGCCTCCCGAGAAGGTAAACAGTGCGGCGGTCTGCTCCACCTTAATGTTACGAGCCTTCAGCTCTTCGTCAACACTAATGGCACGCATAAGCAGTGTATGCAACTCCTCGTCGTTCATCGACTTGAGAATATAGACCTGACAGCGGCTCAACAATGGCGAAATAACCTCAAATGAGGGATTTTCTGTGGTAGCGCCTATCAGCGTTACGATACCCTGCTCAACAGCACCCAACAGCGAATCCTGCTGGCTCTTGTTGAAGCGGTGAATCTCATCGATAAAGAGAAAGGCAGTCGATTGCTGGAAAAGGCTCTGTTTACGAGCCGATTCTATCACCTCTCGTACATCCTTCACTCCCGACGTTACAGCCGAAAGAGTATAGAATGGGCGTTTGAGATGGTTTGCCACCAGCTTCGCAAGCGTTGTCTTGCCCACACCCGGAGGACCCCATAAAATAAACGAGGGGACGTTGCCCGTCTCCAGGAATTTACGGAACACACCGTTAGGACCGACCAGATGTGTCTGTCCGATATATTCGTCAATTGTCTGCGGGCGTAGCCGCTCTGCTAAAGGTCTGCTCATAATGGGTAAATCGTTAATGCAAAGTTATGATTTTTTTTCGTGTGGCAAAATATCAGAATGGCGAAGCGGTAAATTTCGATGACAAAAAGATTTTTTTATTCTATTTTTTGTAAATTTGTCGTTAATTGCAAATCCTTTATTGATATGAGAAAATTGATATGTTTCGCCACAGCGGCGTTGATGCTCTTTATGGCGGCCTGCTCTTCGCCCAAAACCGACTACGATGTGTGCGTATATGGTGGTACATCGGCAGGCGTTATTGCAGCCTATGCAGTAGCCAAGCAGGGCAAGAAGGTGCTACTTGTTGAGCCTGGATATCGTCTTGGAGGTATGACGTCGGGCGGTCTGGGTCAGACAGATATTGGTAATAAGCAGGTGGTTAAGGGTCTTGCTCTGGATTTCTATCGCCGTGTAGGTGCTACATACGGTCGTTTGGAGAGCTGGATCTTTGAGCCGAGCGTTGCTGAGAATATCTTTAAGGATTATATCGCACGTGGTAATGTTGAGGTGTTGTATGGTCACCGCATACTCGATGCCAAGAAAGATGGTGCGACCATCACATCGATAAATGTAGAGAGCGTAGAGAGTGCTGCACAGAAGCAAATCTCGGCTAAGGTCTTTATCGACTGCACGTACGAGGGCGATTTGATGGCTCACGCAGGTGTGGAGTATGTTGTTGGTCGTGAGGATAATAAGGTATATAATGAGGACCATAACGGTGTACAGATGCAGCACCTGCATCAGTTTGTCGATAATGTCGACCCATACGTTGTCGAGGGTGACCCAGCAAGTGGTCTTTTGTGGGGTATATCGGATGCTGCGCTCGCACCTACCGGTTCGGGCGATAAGATGGTGCAGGCATATAATTACCGCATCTGCCTCACTAAGGATAAGGCAAATATGCTCCCCATAGAGAAGCCTGCTAACTACGATGCATCACGATATGAGTTGCTGCTCCGCATAATTGAGGCTCAGAAGAACTATAATCTAAACGGTTATTTCATCATCAGCCCTATGCCCAACAATAAGACCGACATAAATAATCGTGGTGCATTCTCTACAGATATGATTGGTATGAATCACGACTATCCTGAGGCTTCATATGAGCGACGTGCCGAGATTATTCAGGCGCATAAGGATTATACGCTCGGATTGCTGTGGTTTATGGGTAATGATGAGCGTGTTCCCAAGCAGTTGCGTGACCAGATGTTGTCGTGGGGTTTGCCCAAGGATGAGTATGTGGAGTATGGTCATTGGACCCCGCAGCTCTACATCCGTGAGTCACGTCGTATGGTGGGCGAGTATGTGGCTACGCAGGCTAACTGCGACAATATCGCAACGGTGGATGACGGAGTAGGTATGGCTGCATATACGATGGACTCGCATAACTGCCAGCGTGTTGTCATAATGAAAGATGGCAAGGCTATGGTTAAGAACGAGGGTAATGTTGAGATTTCGGGCGGTCTGCCTTACGATGTGTCGTACCGTTGTCTCACACCCAAGCGTGAGCAGTGCGATAACCTGCTCGTTCCCGTATGTCTCTCGGCAAGCCATATCGCCTACGGCTCGATTCGTATGGAGCCCGTCTTTATGCTTTTGGGTCAGAGTGCTGCAAAGGCTGCTTGTTTGGCGATTGACGCAGGAGTAAAGGTGCAGGAGGTGGATGTGAAGCAGATTCAGCGAATGTACGAGGAGGATCCTCTGCTCGATGGCATTCCTGCCGATATTGTTGTCGATGACTCTTCACTTGCGCAACCTGAGGGCTGGACACGCATTGAGAGGAACAACGGCTATGGTCGTTCATATCTTGTT
>JAFNUH010000014.1 GCA_017384185.1 Alistipes sp. | reverse complement strand
TCAACAGACATAAAGCCCTTTACGCCTCGCTCTGCCATCGCCTCAATAGGCTTATATGGAAATGGCCAAAGCGTTATAGGTCGTAACAAACCGAGCTTAATACCCTCAGCACGGGCAGCCTCAACGGTTGCCGAACAGATACGAGCCGAAGAGCCGAATGCTACGATAACATACTCGGCATCGTCACACTCAATCTCCTCCCAGCGAACCTCCGCAGCCTCTATCTGACGATATTTCGCCTGCAAGCGGTTATTCAACACTTCCAACTCCTCGGGCTTAAGGAATAGCGATGTACAGATGTTACGCTCCTTGCGAGAGCCCTTACCGCACGTTGCCCACGATGCGCACTCCTCGGCAATCTGCTCATCCGTACGACGTGGCTGCTGGGGTGCAAGCACCACCTTCTCCATCATCTGACCAATAGCGCCATCGGCTAAGAGTAGGGCAGGTGTGCGATACTTAAATGCAAGGTCAAAGGCAAGGATTACAAAGTCGTGCATCTCCTGCACTGACGAGGGTGCCAACACTATAAGATGAAAATCACCGTGACCACCTCCCTTACAAGCCTGGAAATAGTCACCCTGCGAAGGTTGAATTGTACCCAATCCGGGACCTCCACGCTGACAATTCACAACAAGGCAGGGTAGCTCACACGCCGCCAAGTAGCTCAGACCCTCACTCATAAGGCTCACGCCAGGGCTTGACGACGAGGTCATAACCTTCTTACCCGTTGCAGCGCCACCATAAACCATATTTACTGACGAAATCTCCGACTCCGCCTGCAACACGACCATACCTGTACTCTCCCACGGGCGAAGCTCCATAAGAGTCTCCATAACCTCCGACTGGGGAGTAATAGGGTAACCGAAATAACCATCACAACCGCAACGCACGGCAGCGTGGGCAATAACTTCGTTACCCTTCATCAATCTAACATCCTTATCTGCCATAGCTACTCAAATTTTTGACGGTAAATGACAAGACAACTATCGGGGCAAATTATTCCGCACGAAGCACATCCCGTGCAGCTATCAGCCTTAGCCATCTCCACATAATTATAACCCTTACTATTGACATTCGACGAGAACGCCAACACATCACACGGGCACGCCGAAATGCATACGCCACACCCCTTGCAACGTTCGACATCAATGACTACACGTCCTTTAATCTTTGCCATATATTAAACTTTATAATATTTTTTAATAATTATCGCTTACATTCCTTACAAATATAACAAATTTTACTTAAAAAAGTTACAAATAACTCGCTTTTTATATAATTTTACAGACAAATTAATCCTATTTTTCATAAGATGAAACGATTACTTTCCATTTTATTCGTTTCAATCACTCGGATTTCGTGTAAAACAAGCAATGATATTCTAATCGAGGCAGAGAGTTTAAACAATTTAGAAGAACATTGACAATGCACAAAAGATAAGAAAAAAAATACGGGAGTTGCACAACACAACTCCCGTTATTTACGATTGAAAAATGTTTACTACTCGAACGAGTGAATCACAACTCCTGAGCGCAACTTAGGCTCAAACCACGTGGTTTTTGGAGGCATAATATTACCCGTATCGGCAATATCAATAAGCTGCTGCATAGAGACAGGGTAGAGAGCAAAAGCAGCCTTCATCTCGCCACTATCAACACGTTTCTTCAACTCGCCAAGACCACGGATACCACCTACGAAATCAATTCGCTTCGATGTGCGCAAGTCCTTAATATCCAAAATCTTATCCAACACCAAATCAGACAAAACTGTAACATCCAGAACGCCAATCGGATCGCTATCGTCGTACGTACCCTCACGAGCCGTCAGACTATACCACTCACCATCCAGATACATTGCAAAGTTATGCAGCGCCGAGGGCGTATAAATCTCCTCGCCCTTACGCTCCACAACGAACGACTCCTCCAGACGCTCAAGTAGCTCCGTAGAGGTCAGACCATTCAAATCACGCACAACACGATTATAATCAATAATCTTAAGCTGTGATGCAGGGAAGGTTACAGCAAGGAAGTAGCAATACTCCTCCTCGCCCGTGTGGTTCGCATTCTTCGACATACACTCCTGACCAACTCGTGCCGCTGCAGCCGTGCGATGGTGACCATCGGCAACATACAATGCAGGAATTTGCGCAAAGAGCTCTGTTATACGATGATTCTTCTCCTCGTCACGCACAACCCAGAAGTGGTGACCAAAGCCATCTGCAGCCGTAAAATCATAATCGGGCTCACAGTTTTTCACAACATCCTCAACAATTGCGTTAATCTCCGCATCGTCGGGATATGTAAAGAATACAGGCTCGATATTAGCCTTCTGATTGCGAACGTGAATCATACGATCCTCCTCCTTATCGGGACGTGTAAGCTCGTGCTTCTTGATAGCACCCGAGAGATAATCCTCAAAGTGACAGCACATTGCAATACCATACTGCGTGCGACCATTCATCGTCTGCGCATAGATATAATAGTACTCCTGCTCATCCTGTAGCAGCCATCCACGCTTTCGCCACTCGCTAAAGTTATCCATCGCCTTCTGATACACCTCATCAGAGTGCTCATCGGCTATGGGGTCAAAGTCAATCTCGGGCTTAATGATATGCAATAACGAGCGCTCCGTAGCCTCAGCCTTAGCCTCCTGAGAATTCAATACATCATAAGGACGTGATGCCACCTCGGCAGCATACTCTTGGGGCGGACGTATTCCGCAAAAGGGTTTAATTCGAACCATAAGCCTATATTATTTGCAATCACAAGGTTTCTTATTCACCTGGAATCGTGTCTCGCCATTCTGCAAGTAACCTACAATCTGGCGTGCCGCAGCAAGACCTGCGTTGATGTTAGCCTCAGCAGTCTCAGCTCCCATCTTCTTAGGCGTTGCGAAGAAACGATTTCCAAACATAGCAGCCATCGTAGAGTTATCATCGGGAGCAATATCGGTAACATACTTCAAATCGGTACGCTCAGTCATTGCAGCCTCCAAACCAATCTCGTCGATAACCTCCTTACGAGCCGTATTTATCAACGTAGCACCCTTAGGCATTGACATCATAAGCTTGTAGCCGATAGACTTCTTAGTCTGCTCCGTAGCGGGGATGTGCAATGAGAGGAAATCCGAGGCAGCATACAACTCCTCAACGCTACCAACAGGCTCTACGCCATCGTTATCAAACAACGCACGGTCAGTCACAAAGGGATCATAGGCAATTACATTCATACCCAAAGCCTTAGCCTTGCGAGCCACCAAGCGACCCACGTTACCATAAGCGTGGATACCAACAGTCTTGCCCTGCAACTCAAAGCCCGTACCCGGCGTGAAGCGGTTACGTGACATATAAATCATCAAAGCCACAGCCAACTCAGCCACAGCATTTGAGTTCTGACCCGGGGTATTCATCACGACAATATCACGAGCCGAAGCAGCCGCCAAATCAACATTATCATAGCCTGCACCTGCACGAACAACAATCTTCAAATTTTGTGCAGCCTCAATAACCTCGGCAGTAACTTTATCACTGCGAATAATCAAACCATC
>JAFNUH010000013.1 GCA_017384185.1 Alistipes sp. | reverse complement strand
GTGGCGTCTCGGCGGCTATCGCTACGGCGGGCGTTATCAAGGGCGACAACAAGAAGCTCTCGTATATCATCTCGCTGGTATTGGTGTGTGCTATCCCGATGATGTATCTTATGCCGTGGGTGGCTGAGTTGTTGGGTCTTAGCGAGGAGGTTGCAGGTGCTTGGCTCGGAGGTACAATCGACACTACGGGTGCTGTGGCAGCTTCGGGTACTATGTTGGGCGAGACGGCAGCGCAGACAGCAATTATCGTTAAGTCGTCACAGAACGTATTGCTCGGCTTGGCAGCCTTTGTCATCTCGCTGATGTGGACATACAAGGGCGAAGAGCACGAGGAGAAACCTACGCTGGGCGTTATCTGGGAGCGCTTCCCGAAGTTCGTTGTGGGCTTCGTTGTGGCTTCGCTCGTCTTTAGCTTTATGATGGATACTGCCGACGCTAAGGCTATCGGTAAGATTACCAAGGGCTTCACAAATACGCTGTTCAGCATCGCCTTCGTATGCGTGGGTTTGGAGACCCGCTTCGCCGATATATTCTCTAAAGAGAATCGCCGTCCGTTATGGGCATTCCTCACGGCTCAGGGCTTCAACATCGTTGTTACGTTGATTGTCGCTTACCTGCTGTTTGGCGTGGTAAAACCTATGTTGGCTTAGGCGTAGAAAAATTTGATATGATGGACCACTCTCTTTTTTGCGGAGGGTGGTCTATTTTTGTGCTTCGATGTTTGGCAGATAGAACCATTATCGTTATATTTGCCTTGTAAAAAACATTTCAAAAACTACTAATTATGAAAAAAATTTTCTTACTTGCAGCATTGGCTTGCTCTGTTATGTTTGCCGATGCACAGAACCTTATCGTAGGCTCTTACAACATTCGTAACGATAACCAGGGTGACGCTCGCAAGGGCGACGGTTGGGCAACACGTTATAAGATTCTTTGTGACCAGGTACAGTGGTACGGTTTCGACGTATTCGGTACTCAGGAGGTGAAGAAGAACCAGTTGGACGATATGTTGCGTGAGATGCCCGAGTATGCATCTGTTGGCGTTGGTCGTGACGATGGTAAGGAGAAGGGTGAGTTCTCTCCCGTATTCTACAAGAAGGATCGTTTCAAGTTGTTGGATTCTGGTACATTCTGGATCTCTCCCACACCCGAGAAGGTAGGTGTTAAGGGTTGGGATGCAGCTCTTCCCCGTATCTGCTCTTACGTACGTCTTCAGGACAAGCAGACTAAGGTTAAGTTCTGGTTCTTCAACTTGCATATGGACCACATAGGTGTTGAGGCTCGCCGTGAGGGTGCTAAGCTCATCATCAAGCAGGTGTTGGAGATGTGTGGCAACGAGCCCGCAATCGTAACAGGTGACTTCAACGTTGACCAGAACAACGAGGCTTACCACACAATGTTGCAGGGTGGCGTGATGAAGGACTCTTACGAGGCTGCTGCTGAGAAGTTCGCTACAAACGGTACATTCAACTCATTCAACGCTGACCTCCACACTGAGAGCCGTATCGACCACATCTTCGTAACAGCTGGCTTGGAGGTTACTAACTACGCTGTTTTGACCGACGGTTACTGGACTCCTAACACACAGCCCGAGCCCGAGATTAAGGGTAACGCTGCTCCTCAGGAGATTAGCTTCCGCAAGCACATCCACCGCTGCCCCTCGGATCACTATCCTATCGCAGCTCGTATCGTGTTGAAGAAGTAATTTTGAACACATAAATAAAGATTTGTAGTATGAGAAAACTCATATTTACTCTTGCGGCGGCACTCATCTCAATGGGTGCCGTTGCGCAAAATTTCACCGAGTGGAGAGACCCCAACGTGAATGAGGTCAACCGTCTGCCGATGGTTTCGACCTTTAAGATTTTTGATTCGCAGCAGGATGCCGAGGGCGTATATTGCGACAAGGCAAATCCCTACCGCCTCTCTTTGAATGGCACGTGGCAGTTTAACTGGGTTGAGAATGCCGACCAGCGTCCTACCGACTTCTTTGCCGTGGGTTATAACGACAAGGGTTGGGGCAAGATGGAGGTTCCCGCTATGTGGGAGCTTAACGGCTATGGCGACCCCATTTATGTGAACTATGGTTATGCTTGGCGAGGCAACTTCGAGCACAATCCTCCCTATGTACCCATCGAGCAGAACCACGTAGGCTCTTATCGCCGCACGTTTGAGGTGCCTGCCACCTGGACAGGTCGTGACATCATCCTTAACATTGGCGCTGTTACATCTAACGTTTATGTTTGGGTGAATGGTAAGTTCGTAGGCTACTCTGAGGATTGCCACCTGGGTGCTTCGTTCGACGTTACAAAGTATGTGAAGACGGGCGAGAACCTTATCGCTTTGCAGGTTTTCCGCTGGTGCGACGGTACTTACTTCGAGGACCAGGATTTGTGGCGTTTCTGCGGTATCTCACGTGATGTGGAGCTTGTTGCTCGTGCGAAGGCTCGTATGAATAACTTGGTTGTAACTCCTGCCTTGGAGAACAATTATACCGACGGTAAGCTCGCCCTCGAGATGGATTTCACCGCAGGTGTGAAGTCTGCCGACGTTAAGTTGTTGTGCCCCGCAGGTGATGTTGTTGCCGAGGCGAAGGTTACCCCCACAAAGGGTAAGGCTACGCACACCTTCGAGGTGAAGAGCCCCGCTAAGTGGACGGCTGAGACCCCCAACCTCTATAAGGTTATAGTGTCGGCTGGCTCGGAGTCGTATGCTCAGAGAGTAGGTTTCCGCACATCGGAGATTAAGAATGCGCAGTTGCTCGTTAATGGCGAGCCTATCCTTATCAAGGGTGTGAACCGCCACGAGATTGACCCGTTGAAGGGCTTTGTTATCTCACGTGAGCGTATGATTCAGGATATCCGCCTGATGAAGGAGCTGAACGTAAACGCCGTGCGTACGTGTCACTATCCCGATGCCCCCGAGTGGTATGACTTGTGTGACGAGTATGGTATCTACCTCATCGACGAGGCTAACCTCGAGTCTCACGGTATGGGCTATAAGGAGAAGACATTGGCGAAGAATCCTCTCTTCGAGAAGATGCATATGGAGCGTAACACACGTATGGTACACCGTGACCGCAACCACCCCTCGATTATCATCTGGAGTATGGGTAACGAGGCGGGCTTTGGTCCCAACTTCGAGAACGTATATCGCTGGATTAAGGCTGAGGACCCCTCACGTCCCGTACACTACGAGCGTGCCGAGGGTAATGACTTCACCGATATTATGTGCCCGATGTATGCTACCTACGACTGGTGCGAGAAGTATGTTACCAACAACCCCACAAAGCCCCTTATCCAGTGCGAGTATGCTCACGCTATGGGTAACTCGATGGGTGGCTTCAAGGAGTATTGGGACTTGATTCGTAAGTACCCCCACTATCAGGGTGGCTTCATCTGGGACTTCGTTGACCAGGGCTTGGCACACTATGAGGCTGATGGTAAGGTGTCGTTCTACTATGGTGGCGACTTCAACAACTATGACGCAACCGATAACTCATTCAACAACAACGGTATCATCGCCGCTGACCGCACACCGCAGGCTCACGCTTGGGAGGTGAAGCGTCAGTATCAGGATATCTGGACCGAGGCTGTTGACTTGGTGGCAGGTAAGGTTGAGGTGTATAACGAAAAATTCTTCTCTTGCCTTGCGCCCTACGCTATGGAGTGGGAGTTGCAGCAGGATGGCGTTGTGACAAAGGCTGGTCGTATCGACAAGCTCGATGTTGCTCCCCAGCAGCGCAAGCAGTTTGTGTTGGGCTACACTGCCGACGACATCTGCCCCAAGGCTAAGGAGGTTACACTCAACATCCGCTACGTTGTGACCGAGAAGCAGCCCCTGCTCAACATTGGTCACGTTGTTGCCGAGCAGCAGCACATCATCAAGGAGTATGACACTAAGGCTGCCTTTGCTATGAAGGAGTCAAAGCGCCCCGTGGAGGTTACTAAGTTTGAGAAGTCAACACAGGTTACAGGCTACGACTGGGTTGTAGGCTTCGACCGTCAGGGCTTCATCAACCAGATTGAGTATGGTCAGATGAGCGTCGTTGCCGATGACTCGGCTCTGCGTCCTAACTTCTGGCGTGCTCCCACCGAGAACGACATAGGTGCTAAGTTGCAGAATAAGTATGCCGTATGGCGCAATCCTACGCTCACGCTCACAAGCTTTGATGCAAAGGTTGAGGATGGCGTGGCGAAGCTCACTGCCGAGTACGATATGCCTGAGGTGCAGGCTAAGATGAGAATCTCGTACACCATCAATGGCGAGGGCGAGATTAAGGTCGAGCAGGCTATGACGGCTGGCGCAGGCGCTCAGGTGTCGAATATGTTCCGCTACGGTATGCGTGTTGAGTTGCCCGCAGCGTTGAACGTGCTGGAGTACTACGGTCGTGGCGAGGTTGAGAACTATGCTGACCGTAAGAGCTGTGCCGATATTGGTCTCTATACACAGCGTGTGTCGGAGCAGTACAACGAGAAGATGGCTCGCCCGCAGGAGTCGGGTACACGCTCTGATTTGCGTTACTACAACATCGAGAATACGGCTGGCGCAGGTATCCGCATCATCTCGGATGTGGCATTCTCGGCTTCGGCTCTGCCCTATGCTCAGGAGGCTATGGATGTTACGGTAGGTCCCTTGCAGCGTCACTCAGGCGACTTGAAGGCTGACGACAAGACTTACCTCTGCTTCGATTTGGAGCAGATGGGATTGGGTTGTATCAACTCGTGGGGCAGACTCCCGCTCGATGAGTATTTGGTTGAGTATAAGGACTATACATTTAACTTCATCATCTCGCCCGTGCGATAGTCTGGCGTAGAATAGTATTTATGGAGGCTCGGCAATGTCCGGGCCTTTTTTGTTGTTGTTACAAGCTGTTACAGCCGTT
>JAFNUH010000114.1 GCA_017384185.1 Alistipes sp. | reverse complement strand
GTGTAGAGTCTGCGGCATTGATGGATTCACTATTGCTATATGGCTCTTCGACGATGTTGGACCGTGAGCAGGCTATGAGTCTTGTATATACCGCCGCCGCAGATATTGAGCAGTATTCACGTGCTTTGACGCAGGCGGAGTTGTCCTTGGCGACGCTCCTCGGCGAGAGCCCTCAGGCAATTAAGAGTAATAATTTTTATCGTGAGCTGTCGGTTGAATCGTTGCCAAAGGCTATCCCTGCGGGTGTGCCATCCGATATATTGTATCGCCGACCCGATATTATGGAGTCATATTATGAGTTACAATCGGCAGCCGCAGGTGTTGGCATTGCACATAGCAACCGTTTCCCAACAATATCGCTTACGGGAAGTGGCGGAATGTTTGGCTCCACGGTAAAGGAACTATTCTCGGACGGACATTGGAAATGGGGCGCTATGGGGAATATAGTACAGCCAATATTTAACTTCGGGAACTTGAAAAATCGTGAACGATTAGCTCTTAAGGCATACGACCAAGCACGACTGAGCTACGAACAACAAATTTTGACAGCCCTCGAAGAGGTTGAGTCGGCGTTAGTATCTATTGCAACATACCGTGCGCAAGCCGAGAAATACGCAAAATATGTTATTGCAAATGGGCGAATTGCCGAGCTCACCAAGGCGCTCTACTCGGTGGGAATGTACAACTATATGGATGTAATATCTACTGAGCAGACCTGGTATCAGTCGCAGTTGCAGATGGTGGAACTTGTGGCGCAACAATATATCAATTACGCAAATTTGGTTATGGCATTAGGAGATGGTTGGCAAAATATTGAAAACAACGATAAATAATCTTATATTTGCAATATGAATTGGCAGACGATTGTAGTATATTTTATCGGTGCCGCCGTCTTTGCGTGGCTGGTACGAGCAGTTGTTAGGGGGTATAATGCACGAAAATACTCCAAATGCAACGACTGCGAGGATGGCACGTGTCCATACCGTAATAAACCAAATAAAAACAGAGGGTGCTAAATGAATCAGCACCCTCTGTTTTTTTTACATTACCATAAGAATAAGCATCTGTGCCATAAGCACTCTAAGGAACATCACAACCGGATAAACCGTTGCATAACCGAGTGCCGGCATATCGTTGCCCGAGGTGGCATTTGAGTAGCCCAATGCGGGAGGATTTGTCATACTACCCGATAAAAGACCCATCAATGTGTAGTAATTTACCTTTAGTTTCAGACGAGCAAACAATCCGACAATCATTATAGGCAGGACGGTGATAATAAAGCCGTAGCCAATCCAGCGATAACCGCCACCCATAATTGCCTCCACAAATCCATCTCCTGCACCAATGCCAACGCCTGCGAGGAACATTGCAAGACCTACCTCTCGCAGCATAAGGTTTGCACTCATCGTTGTATATGTTACAAGGTGGAAGTGAGGACCGAAACGACCGATAAGGATAGCCACAATCAACGGACCACCAGCCAATCCCAACTTAACGGGCTGAGGGATATTCATCAATGGAATAGAGCCAAACAGAACACCCAAAGCGATGCCAAAGAAGATTGTCAAGAGCTGAGGCTCACGCAACTTCTTTATTGAGTTACCCAATACGTCTGCAACCTGCTCAATAGCCTTCTCATTTCCAACAACCATCACACGGTCACCCATCTGCAACTCCATACCCTGATAAGGGATAAGGTCGATACCCGCACGATTCACACGTGTAATATTGATACCGTACTTTGTGCGCAGACGAAGGTCTGAGAACTTCTTGCCGTTAATCTCGGGCTTTGTGATGACAATGCGGCGAGATGCAAGTTGTGTCTGCGACTCGGGCGCTGCGCCCCACTCCTCTTTTGTCATCTCTATCTGCTGACCAAAGAAAGCAACAACAGCCTCGCTATCATCGGGTGAGCATATTACACGCAACTTTTCACCCAATTTAAGAACGCTTGTGCCGTCTGCTATTGTAATCGTGCCATCGTGGTGCATAATACGAGAGATTACAAACGAGCGATTTATCAACTCACGCAAATGTGCTACGCTATGACCCTCAAGAGCTCCATTTGTAAACTCTACCGAAAATCTGATAACATTTGTCTGCTCGGCACGCATAGCCTCAAGTGCTTTGTTCTCCTCTGCGAAATTTACACGTGTGATGTAGCGTATTGCAATCAACGAGAGAATAACACCAACAACACCCAACGGATAGGCAACAGCATAACCCAAAGCAATCGACTCGTCGTTGATTCCCGTCACATCGGCATACGCCTGCTGTGCAGCACCAAGTCCGGGCGTGTTTGTCACGGCACCCGACATAACGCCAACCATAGTTGTCATAGGTGTGCCCGTCACCAAATGTATAATATATGTAGCGGCAGCGCCTAAGAATACCACTGCGGCACCGCAACCAACCAATTTCAAACCGCCCTCCTTAAACGAGGAGAAGAAACCTGGTCCAACCTGTAAACCGATTGAGAATACAAAGAGAATTAGACCAAACTCTTTAATGAAGTGCAATGTGTTGTGGTCGATAGTCATTCCGAAGTGACCTGCGGCAATACCCACAAAGAGAATCCACGTAACACCGATAGAGATGCCAGCAATCTTGATTCGTCCAAGCATCACACCTATGGCAATAACCATTGACAATACTAGTACGGTGTGAGCGATACCCTCGCCCAAGAAAAGCGAATGTAACCAATCCATAATGAATAAATTTTATTATACCTAACTTTAACCGAGCACAAAGGTAGTAATTAATAAATAATTTTAAAAACTATTTTTAATAAATAATTTACAATCTATAAATCAACCAAAATTAGTCGAGAAAAGTACGGCGAGCATAACTACACATACAATAACTAAATTTCCGAGCAAAAAGGTGCTCAATCTAATAGCTCGCCGTACAAATAATACATAGCGACTAAATAGCCAAAAATCCTATAGCAAAATGCTACACGGAGTAAAAAAAGTAATATAAGTATGAAATTAGCGATATTGAAAGCCTAACCCACGAGAGCTTCCAATCTCGAATCGACTTGGCAGGTCTTCTGACTTACTCCAGTTTTGCTACCTTCCCGATGTAAAATCAGTGGTAAAAGAGTTGCAAAACATCATAAGAGTTTACAGCTACGGGATAGTTTGGGATTCTCACCCAATTCCCTTTTCACTTGCACCCACGG
>JAFNUH010000113.1 GCA_017384185.1 Alistipes sp. | reverse complement strand
TTGGCAGGCGCTGAGGTTACCCTCTCAGGCTCATACGACGGTTGGGCACCCAATATGGAGTCGCCTATCTTAAAGGCTATGTTGGAATCATATGAGGCTCTCTATGGTAAGCGTCCCGCCGTTACAGCTATCCACGCAGGATTGGAGTGCGGTATCATCGGCTCTAACTATCCCGGTTTGGATATGATTTCGTTTGGTCCGACAATCTGCTATCCCCACTCACCCGATGAGAAGGTGGAGATTGCATCTGTTGAGAAGTTCTTTGACTTCTTGCTACACACATTGAAGAACGCTCCCAAAAAGTAGCATCGTGCAACAGACCAACATAGAGAACATCTGGTACGTATTGGTCAATCCCGTGGCTGGTTGGGGTCGTGGGCTTGAGGACCTGCCGCTGATAACAAAGCTCCTGCGTGAGAATGATATCCCACACGAATTGGTCTTCTCGCAGCATAAGCACCACGTCACGGAGCTAACCGTAGAGGCTGTAAATAGTGGCTATCGCCATATTATGGTCATCGGTGGTGATGGTACTCTACACGAGGTTGTGAATGGACTCTTCATTCAGCAGACAACGCCCGTAGAGGAGGTCACCGTGGCGGTGATTCCCGTAGGTACGGGTAACGACTGGATTCGTATGTATGGCATCCCGACCAACTATTCGCAGGCTATTCGTGCCGTGCGTGAGGGTTATACACTCTTGCAGGATGTGGGTGAGGTACACTACGAGGAGTCGCAGTACGCTCAGGTGCGATATATGGCTAACGTGGCGGGTACGGGTTTTGACCCTACCGTGACTAAGATTTACGAACACTATAAGGCTCAGGGTCGCCGAGGTAAACATCTCTATGCTCAGGGTAGCGTGAAGAGCTTCTTCCGTTACAAATCGACGGGCGTGAAGGTGTGGATTGATGGCGAGCTGGTGCATAAGGATTTGTTGTTCAGCGCCGCTATCGGTATCGGTAAGTATAATGGAGGAGGAACGCAGCAGTTGCCCTTGGCGGTGGCTGACGATGGTCTGTTTGATATTACGCTCTACCGCCCGATGCACTGGTGGCAGATTCTGTTCCGCCTACGCCGACTCTTCAATGGCGATATTTATAGTATCGGACACGTGAAGCACTATCGTGGCAGGCACGTGCGCATAGAGTCAACACCCGAGATTATGGTCGAGGTTGATGGTGAATTGCTGGGCGGCACGCCGCTGGAGTTCAGCATACACCCACGATGTGTGAGGGTGATTGTCAATAAAGATTATCTATAAAATTTGAGGGTAAATAACGGTTACGGTTATTTACCCTCTCTTTTGTTAGGAAAAAAGGTAGTACTGCTTGTCGGATGCTATTCCGATATTATCACTTCGTCAACCTCCACAACCCAGTTAAACAACTCGCTGGCACACGCCTGTTGCAATTGGGCAATCTGTGCGCTTGCCGTGGTATCGGCTAAGATGGCGTTGAGAAACTGCTCGGTAGAGGAGAAATTGCTGTTGACCTTCTGCGCCAAGCATTTGTAGAAGCTACGCTGCTGCTCGTGCGTAAGACGGTCGGGTAGTATGCCTTGACTCACCAGGTAACGGTAGGGGAAGATGTGACGCATATTGTGTGCATCGGCATCAAGCTCCTCGACGATGGTCGTAATGACAAACTCCTCGACGGTATCGTCAACGTTGGGCATAGCGATGAAGGTGGTGTAGATGGGATATACCTCCTCGATGTTACCCGTCACGCTGTCGGTGAAAATCACAAATTCGGGCTCGGTCAAATCTTGCAGATATATCATATCACGATATTGGCGCAGATCCTCACGCATAGCTTGTTTCTGCTTGTGGTCCCATTTTGCCTTCTGCGAGCAACCCGTGGCAACCATCGCCACAAGTATCAGGGAAAGAGAGAGTAGAATTTTTTTCATATTAAATCTGTTTTTTTGAATAACTCTTACCCTGAGCGAGCAATCGGTGTGCCAAATTACTCTCTACGCACAATGGCGCTACAATAGGAGCACGATTTAGCCTATATGAAACTACCTTGTCATCTCCTTTAATTCCTTTTTCATTATCTCTATGTTGTGAAAATCGTTTCGCAACGAGTAGTTACCCTCGCTGTCAACCAAGACGTACGACGGTATTGCTGTGATGCCAAATTGTCGTTTGATGGTCTTCGACTGCTCGGCACTCAGACGATAATGTTCACCTTTGATGTTCTGTATCTGTTTGTTGTAATCTGTCTCGGGTGATGATACGTCGGCGAGGTATAACCAAATAATCTTATCGCTCTTCAACTCCCCATTTTTCAGCGGCTCAATCTTCTTGATTGCCGATAGGCAGGGCAAACACCACGTATTCCAGAAGTCCACGACCACAACTTTTCCCTTGTAGGGCTTGATAATCTCCTCAAAGAGCTTCTCAGCATCAGTTTTAGGCACTATTCCACTCTTTACAGCCAACTTAGTCTCTCTTATGCGGCGCAACTCCTCGATTTTAGCATCAATAACCTCCTTGAAGTATGGGTTTGCCTTTTCGAGCCAAGCTTTGTCCTCGGGTGAAATATCCTGACTACTCTCCAACAATATTTTTATTTGTGTTGTTCTGCGCACGCCATAGTAGAAGTTATCCTCCGATAGTTGTAATCGTTTGGGAAGGTCGATGGTAACGGCTATAAAGTCTTCTACCTCTTTAGTGAAGAAACAATATTTTGCGTCGTTAAAATCAAATGCCTTGACCATCTCTCGCAACTGCTCGTCTGTACAATCTTTATAATTTTTCGGATGGCGTCTTGCGCCTGTCATCAAAATCTCGTTTTGACTCTTTATCCAAGGGTAGCCAGCAGCAACATATACCAAGTCGAGATAATTGTGTATCTTGCTTACACGCTTTTCAAACGGTGACAGTGCGGCGTGGCGGTCGATACTATCGTTTAGTTTTTGGTACATCTTCTTTGTGTAGTCAACATACTGTTCACGTGAAAGGCGGTAATCACCATAATATCCGTTTGTTAGAGGATTAAGTCTAACAATCTCGTTTTTGATTGAGTTGTAAAGTCTATTCCACTCCGAGTAGGTGCCCGTTGTGTAGGCAATTGGAATCTGCGGATGCCAGAATTCGTACAGATTTCTAAAATCATATTCCTTCGAGCGTGTGTTCATAATCGCACTACCCGTGGCACGCATATCCATATATATGTCCGTCTCCTCGTTTGGCGCAACCCACACATTGCAGTGTATACCTGCAAGTCGTATTGTTATTTTAGTTGTTCCCTCTAAGAATATTTTGCTTGAGAGAGTGTGTGTCTGCGGATCAATTTTTTCATACTTGGTTTTTGCGTTGAAACTTGTGCGAAATAGCTCGAGGATAAGTATTTCCACCTCATCGCCCATCTCGGGACGATAACCCAAGAGGTGAATATTCAAGGTCGATTCACCCGTCTTGAAGATGGGCTCGGGCATAGGGCAGTCCTTCTTTTTGCCACGCAACTCCTTGGGCAGTCCTTCGGGGTAGCGGTCAAATTCCTTCTTACCTGTGAGGTCAACACCCCAAATGCAACAACCACCTTTTGCCTCCTCAATGAAATCAAACTGCTTTGTATTCAGTGGTATAGGCTCAAATATGGCTTTGAACGAATGCATCCCTTCTTGCGAGAGTTGCATATACTTATTTATCTCGCTACCCTCTATTCTGCGAATAGCGTAGCGCTGACCGTCAACCTCAAGAAATGTTTTTTCGTTGAGTTTTATTGGCTGACCAGGTCCGCCAAAAGCCTCAAAACTCAGGATGGTCGCCGTGTCGGTGAGTTCAATGTGACGAATATCGAGAATATTGTTATTTGCCATCTCAATGTGGGGATTCTCGATTGTGCGGTGGGT
>JAFNUH010000001.1 GCA_017384185.1 Alistipes sp. | reverse complement strand
GTTACACTTGCCGTAACAGCTGGTTACACAGCCAACACGACTGTCACAGCACAGCCTGGCAACCTTACTACTTACGAGGTAACGCCTATCACCGATTTGCGTTTTGCCTTGGGCGTAGAGGGCGGCTGGTTTGTAGCAGACCGTTGGAAGTTGAGCTTGGGTGGAGCAGTGAACTTCTTGAATAACCCCGGTTATTCTGAAGTTCCCGGTACGGTGGACGAGTCTGCTGGCATTGAGGACAACTTGGGCGAGATTCCCAACTACCGTGCGGTAGCCGATGCACAGACATTCTCGTACAACGTAGCTCTGGGTTTCGATCGCTACTTCGGTGTGAAGGGCGTGAAGAATATGATGTTGTACACAGGTTTGCGTGTGGGATTCGCTTATGGTCAGAACCAGAAGAAGTATGACGAGTGGACATCAATGGGTAAGTCAATCGCAGAGACCTCAAGCCTTCGTGGCGCTTGGACTTTCGGTGTAGACTACTATATGTTCCCCAATATGTTTGTTGGTGTGTCAATCGATCCCGTTAGCTATACCTACAATATTACTACTTATGTACCCCAGGAGGGTTTGGGTAACTTGTCAGCAGACAGCCACAAGTTTAGTGCATTCGCACACCCCACACTTCGTGTAGGATTTAAGTTCTAATATAGATATATTTTTAGTGCCGAGGCTGCTTTCTTAGCAGCCTCGGTCTTTTTGTGTATGGCAACCCCTTGCGCCATTCGTGTATATTATAAATATATGTAGTTATATTTTTCTTGATAAATTTGGATGATAAAACATTTTTTCATTATCTTTGTGATGAAATGTTATTTTAGCATAAAGAGAGAATCTAAATTATCAAGTGCAATATGTTAAAGTTTAAGTTATTCCTTTTGTCTGCTTGCACATTTATGTGCATTCCGACACTCTTCGCTCAGGAGACTACTCTTGAGCAGACTCGCACGGAGATGAATATCGTTTTCCGTGTTGGTAGCAGTGCTATTGATGCTACTTATATGGATAATTCTGCAACACTCGAGCGTATGGTTGAGTGGGTTAACGGTGTTAAGGCAGATGAGATGGTAGATATTGTTAGCGTTGAGTTCTGTGGTGCTGCATCACCCGAGGGTAGTAGCGCAATCAACCGTCGTCTTAGCCGTGAGCGTTTGACAGCTCTCGAGAACTACCTCCGTTCAAAGATTGATATCCCTGAGAGCAAGATCGTTCGTAACGACCAGTATATTCCTTGGGATAACCTCCACAAGATGGTATCAGAGTCTGACCTTGCAGATAAGGCTGCTGTTTTGGCTATCATCGAGAAGCCTGGTAAGACTGCTGCTAATGGTCTTGACAGCCGCATTAACGAGTTGAAGGCTCTCAATGGCGGTAAGACTTGGAACACACTCTTCAACCGCTACTTCGCTCAGATGCGTAACGCATATACCGTATTGGTTACTTGCAAGAGCAAGAAGGCGTTGGAGATGGAGAAGCCCGCACCTGCTCCCGAGCCGGAGCCCGAGCCTCAGCCGGAGCCTACTCCCGAGCCCGTTGTTGAGCAGCCCAAGCCTGTTATCGTAGATTACTCTCCTAAGAAGGGTGATGTTACACTTGCAGTAACAGTTGGTTATGAGGCTAACACAAATGTAGTTGCTCAGCCTGGTAACCTCAATACATACGAGGTAACTCCTATGACAGATTTGCGTTTCGCATTCGGTATCGAGGGTGGTTGGTTTGTTGCTGACCGTTGGAAGTTGAGCTTGGCAGGTACTGTAAGCTTCTTCAATAATCCTGGTTACTCAGAGGTTCCTGGTACTGTTGATGGCGCAGGTAGCATTGAGGACAACTTGGGTGAGATTCCTAACTACCGTGCAGTTGCTGACGCTCAGACATTCACTTATGGCGCAGCTCTTGGTTTCGACCGTTACTTCGATGTTAAGTTCGTTAAGAATATGTTGGTTTACACTGGTTTGCGTGTAGGTTTCGCATATGGTCAGAATCAGATGAAGTATGATGAGTGGACATCAATGGGTAAGTCAATCGCTGAGACATCAAGCCTTCGTGGCGCTTGGACATTCGGTGTTGATTACTTCGTCGCTCCTAAGATGTTCTTGGGTATCTCAGTTGACCCTGTAAGCTACACTTATAATCTTACAACTTATGTACCTCAGGAGGGCTTGGGTAACTTGTCTGCAGACAGCCACAAGATTAGTGCATTTGCATGCCCCACACTCCGTGTAGGATTTAAGTTCTAATTAGAACATTACTTATAGTTGAGGGTGCTACTTATTAAAGTAGCACCCTCATTTTTTGAGTGTTCGTCAAAGATAAACTTTTATAGAATTATTACTTTATAGTTTCGTATATCTCAAATCGCTATAGTCTTATTTGAGTTTTATTTTTACCAGTCATTATTGCACAAATTAGTATGATAATTACAGAGAATAATATTTTGATTAAATCATTGTAAATATCGCATTGATGACAGATTATATTATTTGATTGCACGATATAATATATTATGTAATTCTATACCGATAGTCAGTATCAACAATCGCATTATTAAACAAAAAAAAGACCCGTATGGGTCTTTTTTAATTCGTAGTAATATAATAGCTACTTCCTTTTATTAGGGTCAAAAATCCTATATCCAAACGAAATACCGCCTTTCACAGGCATCTCCTCGACGGAGCCATTGAATGGATCAGGCTTCTCATAGTGCTCGTGACCTTGTGGGTGCATTATGATTGTTCCATCATTCTCATAGCGATTATACCACGACCAAATCTTATCAAACGCTACAAATACATCAACAAGCCATCGCTCACCAATATGATGCTCCCAACCAACACCAACTCCTGTCATCACACCAAAGCCCTTTCCATATTGATTTTGGCGGCTAAAAATACGTCCATTTACGAAGAATTGAGGGCGATGCATATCGAAGATAGTCATACCAGCATTTGCGCTTAAATAGAAGCCATTTGTCGCCGTTTTGAAGAAGTATCGGTATTCTCCCATTGCAATGCCGTAATTTAGATGCTTTCCCTTAAAACTCCTCCAGGGCGAGTAATAGGCATCCATAGCTATCGACGAGTGCTTAGAAATAACAAACTCCGTCTGAACATTCACAATACCCACCAAAGCATATGGTGCATTAAGCTTAAGATATGCTTGTGCCGAGAGTTGTGACGGCCAACACGCCACAACTGCTAAAACAATGATTTTCAAAATAGTTTTCATGGGCGCAAAATTAGCAAAAAAAGGATAAATCCTCAAAAAGGAATCCGATTTTCTATTCTTTCGTTAATGAGCTAAATAAGAATAAACGCTATACATTATTTATAGCTTTTCTGCAGATAATATAATCCCTAAAAAGAGTACATAATCATAAAGCAGGCACGGGTGTTGCTTACATCTCGCAGGGCTTTGCTGCAACCATTCAAAGCGACATCTCCATAGCCAACCACTGTGTAATCAACCTCTAACGCCAGTTGCAGGCTCTTGATGTTGTATGCCAGCGAGGGGCTTACTCGATAGATGTAATCGGTGTTTTTTGCTCCTCGCATCCAGTAGTCAT
>JAFNUH010000112.1 GCA_017384185.1 Alistipes sp. | reverse complement strand
CGATTCCTTACTCTTGCCTTTGGCTCGATTGCCTTTCACATCCCATAGGTCTTTGTGGATGCTCTGCTTGCAACTGAATTGAGCCACAGAACCGTTGATTGTCACTCGTCCCATAATAGGAACAATACCGTTTTTCTCCTTGCTTCCGTTCACGTAGAACAGCACCTTAAATGTACTTCGCATAATCTAATCTTTTTTGGTTACAAAATTAGTTATCAGCGAGTTATACATTGATATGCAAACTAACGCAGAACGATGAAACGTGACGACACAAAGGAAAACTCTACTCCATTATCGGGTAATGATTTGCAAACTGTCCGCCTTCATTACCCCTCATTCCCTTGCATTATTGCCATTGTTCTCGTTTCCAAGCTTTTCAACTTAATGCGTTATATCCCAGTTCTTAACGCATATTTTCGCTTTTTTTGCTCCGAGAACCGTAATTTTTTTGCAAAATACGCCACCATAGAGAATATTTCTGCCACAAAAGCAAAGTTTTAATAACCTGTTGATAATTTCCGCCGACAAAATATTTGCGGATAGAAAAAAATGAGTACCTTTGAGTGCAAAAAATGTCTTTTGCATTAATGCTAACAAGTAAATGAAAAAAATAGATGTAGTTCTCGGATTGCAGTGGGGAGACGAAGGCAAGGGTAAGGTTGTCGATGTGTTGACACCTAACTATACTGTTGTAGCTCGCTTCCAGGGCGGTCCTAACGCCGGCCACTCGTTGCATTTCGGCGATAAGAGTTTTGTTTTGCGTACAGTTCCTTCGGGTATCTTCCGTGATGGTTCTATCAACGTCATCGGTAATGGTGTGGTTGTTGACCCCGTGAGCTTGACCGAGGAGCTTAAGAATATTGCCGAGCAGGGTATCCCCGTGAAGGAGAAGATGCTTATCTCTAAGAAGGCACACATCATCCTTCCCACACACCGTATGCTCGACGCAGCAAGCGAGGCAGCTAAGGGTAAGTCGAAGATTGGCTCTACGTTGAAGGGTATCGGTCCCACTTATATGGATAAGACAGGTCGTAACGGTTTGCGCTTTGGCGATGTGTTGGCTGAGGATTTCATCGACCGTTATAACAAGCTCAAGCAGAAGCACGTTGAGATGCTCTCACAGTACGAGGGCTTTGAGTACGACGTAACAGAGTACGAGAAGACCTGGATGGAGGGTATCGAGTATTTGCGTGGCTTCAAGTTTATTGATAGTGAGCACGTAGTAAACAAATTTATAGATGACGATGTGCCCATCTTGGCTGAGGGCGCACAGGGTTCGTTGCTTGATGTGGACTTCGGTACATATCCCTTTGTAACATCGTCAAATACCGTATGTGCAGGTGTTTGCACCGGTCTGGGAGTCGCACCCACAAAGATTGGTGACGTTTACGGTATCTTTAAGGCGTACTGCACACGTGTAGGTAGCGGTCCGTTCCCCACTGAGCTCTTCGATGAGACAGGTAAGGAGTTGGGTCGTATCGGTCACGAGTTTGGTGCAGTAACGGGTCGTCCTCGTCGTTGCGGATGGCTCGACTTGGTGGCACTGAAGTATGCAGTGATGGTTGACGGCGTAACGCAGTTGATTATGATGAAGTCGGACGTTATGAACGACTTCGACACCATCAAGGTGGCTACTGCTTACCGTGTAAACGGTGAGTTGGTAGAGCACTTCCCCTACGAGGTTACGGGCAACGTTGAGCCTGTATATACCGAGTTCAAGGGTTGGAAGTGTGATATTTGCAAGGTTCGTCGCTATGAGGATTTCCCCGCAGAGTTCAAGGCATATGTCGAGTTCATTGAGCGTGAGACAGGTGTGCCTGTGAAGATTATCTCTGTTGGTCCCGACCGTGACGAGACTATTGTACGATAGATTTTTACGGATTGAATGCTCGAATAGCATTTTCGGTCGCATACATACCTTTTACCTAACACCACGTCGCAAGTGTTAACGTAAGGGGTATGTATGACGGTCGATTATACTGTTTCGTGCATTTTTTCGTTTAAGAAGGTGGGTTTACAGTCGTGGTGAATCCCGTAACAAACCATTTTAGAGAATGAACAAAGCATTAAAAATTGTTGTATTGGCTAAGCAGGTGCCCGATACCCGCAATGTGGGTAAGGATGCTATGACGGCTGAGGGTACGGTCAATCGTGCCGCATTGCCTGCTATTTTCAATCCCGAAGATTTGAATGCCTTAGAGTTGGCACTACGTCTTAAGGAGGAGTGTGAGGGCTCTACGCTCCACATCCTTACGATGGGACCGTTGCGTGCCGCAGATATTATTCGTGATGCAATGTACAGAGGTGCTGATGGCGGTTATCTGTTGAGTGACCGTAAATTTGCAGGCTCTGATACATTGGCTACATCCTATGCCTTGAGTTCGGCACTGCGACAGATTGGTGCCGACGTTATCATTGCAGGTCGTCAGGCTATTGATGGTGATACGGCACAGGTTGGACCTCAGGTTGCCGAGAAGTTGGGTCTGCCTCAGGTGACATATGCCGAGCAGATTGAGCAGGTTAAGGAGTCAACGCTTGTTGTTCGCCGCCGTCTGGAGCGAGGCGTGGAGCGAGTGGAGTGCCCCATCCCTGCGGTTATTACCGTTAACTCGTCAGCTCCGGAGGTGCGCCCGCAGAATGCACGCCTTGTGATGAAGTACAAATATGCGATGACCAAGTCGGAGATTGCTGCTGCGGAGGATTCGTTGGCGGCAAAGATGGCTTCTGAGCGTGACTACCTGAATATTGTAGAGCTTACGGCTGCCGACATTGTTTGTGACGAGCAGCAGTTGGGTCTTTCAGGTTCACCCACCAAGGTTAAGAAGATTGAAAATGTTGTCTTCCAGGCTAAGGAGGCTAAGCGCTTGACGGCTTCGGATGAGGATATAAATGGACTTATGGTTGAACTTATTGCGAGCCACACGCTCGGTTAATCGAAAGGAGGAGATATGAATAATATATTTGTATATATCGAGCTCGATGAGGGTGTTGTTGCCGAGGTGAGCTTGGAGCTTCTGACCAAGGGTCGTGAGTTAGCCGATAAGTTGGGCGTTAAGTTGGAGGCTGTGGTTTTGGGTCATAACGTCGCAGGCATCAACGAGGAGCTTGCAAAGTATGGCGCTGATACGGTTTGGGTTGCCGACAATGAGATTTTTGCACCCTTCCGCACTCTGCCTCACACATCTGCGTTGTGTGGTTTGATTAAGGCTGAGCAGCCGCAGATTGTGCTCTTTGGTGCTACGCCCGTAGGTCGTGACTTTGCACCTCGTGTATCGTCAGCACTGCATAGCGGTCTTACGGCAGATTGCACACAGCTGGAGATTGGTCCTCATAAGGATGCTAAGACGGGTAAGGAGTATGAGAATCTGCTCTATCAGATTCGTCCCGCTTTTGGTGGAAATATCATAGCTACAATCGTTAATCCCGACTGCCGTCCCCAGATGGCAACCGTTCGTGAGGGCGTGATGCGCAAGGAGATGGTGGCAGCGCCTGCCGCTGCTGAGGTTAAGGCTATTGCTTGGCAGGAGTATATTTCGGAGGCTGATTTGGCCGTGACTATCATTGACCGCCATATCGAGGAGCGTAAGATTAATATCAAGGGTGCGAGCGTTATCGTGGCTGGTGGCTATGGTATGGGCTCAAAGGATGGCTTTAAGCTCTGTTACGACCTGGCAGAGGTGTTGGGTGGTGAGGTCGGTGCCTCACGTGCGGCAGTAGATGCAGGCTTCACCGAGCACGAGCGTCAGATTGGTCAGACGGGTGTTACTGTGCGTCCTAAGCTCTATATTGCTTGCGGTATCTCTGGACAGATTCAGCATACGGCAGGTATGGACGAGTCGTCGATGATTATCTCAATCAATAGCGACCCCGAGGCCCCAATCAATAAGATTGCTGACTACGCCATTACGGGTAAGGTCGAGGAGATTATCCCCAAGATGATTAAGTATTACAAGCAAAATTCAAAGTAGAGATGGCTAATTTCTTTTTAGATAATAAAGATTTGCAGTACCACCTTGAGCATCCGTTGATGCGCAAAATTGTGGAGCTCAAGGAGCGTGGTTTCTCCGACAGTGAGCTCTATGACTACGCACCACAGAATTTTGAAGATGCTATGGACTCATACCGTCGTGTAATGGAGATTATTGGTGGAGTTTGTGGTGATGTTATTGCTCCCAATGCCGAGGGTGTTGATAAGGAGGGTCCTCGTGTTGAGAACGATAGAGTAATATATGCTTCAGGTACGGTTGAGAATATGAAGGCTGTAAATGCCGCAGGATTAAGCGGTTTGACCCTTCCTCGCCGTTTTAAGGGCTTGAACTTCCCGTTGTTGTGTTTCGTTATGGCAAACGAGATGGTTTCACGTGCAGATGCCAGCTTCGAGAATATCTGGGGCTTGCAGGATTGTGCCGAGACACTCAACGAGTTTGCATCCGAGGAGCAGAAGATGAAGTACCTTACGTGGGTTAGCGAGGGAGCTACCTGCGCTATGGATTTGACCGAGCCTGATGCAGGTTCTGATTTGGGTGCTGTGATGTTGAAGGCTACCTGGTCGGAGGAGCGTCAGACGTGGCTGCTCAATGGTGTAAAGCGATTCATTACAAATGGCGATGGCGATGTGTCGTTGGTGCTGGCTCGAACTGAGGAGGGCACGAAGGATGCACGTGGTTTGTCAATGCTCGTTTACGATAAGCGTAACGGTGGTATGAAGGTGCGTCGCATTGAGAATAAGCTCGGAATTAAGGGCTCACCCACCTGCGAGTTGGTGTTTACCGATGCTCCCGCCGAGTTGGTTGGCGACCGCAAGATGGGACTTATCAAATATGTTATGTCGTTGATGAACGCCGCACGTCTGGGTATTGGTGCTCAGTCTGTTGGCTTGTGCGAGGCGGCATATCGTGAGGCGCTGAAGTATGCTCACGAGCGTCAGCAGTTCGGTAAGGATATCATTAAGTTCCCCGCAATCTCGGAGATGCTGACCAATATGCGCGCTCGCTTGCGTGGTGCTCGTGCGTTGTTGTATGAGACCTCACGTTTTGTGGAGATATACAAGCAATATACCCACATCTCGCACGAGCGATCTTTGGAGTCTGAGGAGCGCCAGGAGATGAAGTTCTATAACCGCTTGGCAGATGGCTTCACGCCACTTGTTAAGCTCTTTGCTTCGGAGTATGCCAATTCGTTGGCTTACGATGCTATCCAGATTCACGGTGGCTCAGGCTTTATGAAGGATTATGCTTGCGAGCGATTGTATCGTGATGCACGTATTATGAATATCTATGAGGGTACTTCGCAGTTGCAGGTTGTGGCGGCTATTAATGCTGTTACGAAGGGTACCTTTATGGAGCAGATTTCACGTTATGAGGCTCTGGAGTACTCGGAGGCTATGCAGCCCGTTGTCGAGAAGATGCGCTCGCTCAGAGAGCGTGCTGAGGCTAT
>JAFNUH010000111.1 GCA_017384185.1 Alistipes sp. | reverse complement strand
TTGCAAGCCTGGCGAACTTCGTTGCTACAATCTACCTGCTCTTCTACTACACACGCCGTCGTGCTCAGCGTTTTACGAGCGAGGGATACACATATAGTCAGTGTTTAGGCTTTATCGTGGCGATGGGAATTTTTGCAGGTATCATCGCTGGTGCCTACCAAATTGTTGCCAGCAACTTCCTCTTCCCCGAGACTTTCGAGCAGAGCCTCAGCACAACTCTTTCGACACTGCAGCAGTCGGGCGTTTACAATAATGAGATGATGGACCAGATGTCATCGATGATGCGCACATACATCTTCTCGCCCATCCCTGCACTTATCTCAAGTGTCGTAGGCAGCGTCTTATCGTTTGGTTTCTACGGATTGTTTATCTCTATCGGCACAAAATGTGAGCCCGATATTTTCGATAGCAACAACGCAGACGAGGAGGATGAGTAGTAAGTTGGACATATCGGTTGTCGTACCTCTCTACAACGAGGAGGAGTCGCTCGGTGAACTCACCGCCTGGATTGACCGTGTGGCACGTGAGAACTCGCTTAGCTACGAGATTATCTTGATTGACGATGGATCGTCTGACGCATCGTGGAGCGAGGTGGAGCGACTTAAAGAAGTCTACCCTGCCATCAAGGGCATACGCTTTGCCCGCAACTACGGTAAGTCGGCTGCTCTCTATTGTGGCTTTGCTGAGGCAGAGGGCGAGGTAGTTTTTACGATGGATGCCGACCTTCAGGACTCACCCGATGAGATTCCCGAGATGCGTCGTATGATTTTGGAGGATGGCTACGACCTGGTCTCTGGCTGGAAGAAGAAGCGATACGACCCCGCAGGCAAGCGATTCCCGAGCAAGTTTTTCAACTTTACGGCACGTGTCGTATCAGGTATTAAGCTCCACGATTTCAACTGCGGTTTGAAGGCATATCGCCGTCGTGTGATTAAGTCAATTGAGGTATATGGCGAGATGCATCGCTATATCCCCATCTTGGCAAAACACGCTGGCTATAAGAAGATTGGCGAAAAAGTCGTACAACATCGTGAGCGCAAATATGGCGTTTCAAAGTTTGGTATGGAGCGTATGGTGAAGGGTTATTTGGACCTTATCACCGTATCATTTATGTCGCACTTTGGTCGCTCGCCGATGTACTTCTTCGGCAGCTTGGGCACGATTATGTTCCTGCTCGGAGGAGGTACTACGGTATGGGTTATTGCTGATAAATTATATAAACAGATAAATGGTCTGCCTCTGCGTGCCGTTACCGACCAGCCGCTGTTCTTCGTGGCTATCTTAGCCGTGATACTTGGAGTGCAACTATTCTTGGCGGGATTTTTGGGCGAGCTTATCAACCGCCGCTCGTCGGATAGAAACACATATTTGATAGATAAGAAAATAAAATAGAACTATGATACAACGTATTCAATCACTCTATCTTTTGGCTGTCGCAGCATTGATGATAGCAGCAACATTCACCCCATTGGCATACTTTGTCGGTGGTGTTGAGGAGTACAAGCTCTTCGCATTCTCACTCAAGAGCGCAGAGGTTACACACTCAACAATCTATATGGGCATCATCGTAGCTCTCTCGGCTATAGTTCCCACAGTTACAATCTTCTTGTTCAAGAATCGTATGTTGCAGATTCGCCTCTGCGCCGTTGAGCTGGTATTGCTCGTTGGTGCACAGATTTTTATGGCGATATACTACTACTTGAGCAACCGTATGTTTGCGCAGTTTGAGTTCCACACTCAAGGATTCCACATCGCAATCATCTTCCCGCTTGTGGCACTAATCCTCGACTACCTGGCTCTGCGAGCTATCTTCAAAGACGAGATGTTGGTAAAGTCGCTTGACCGTATTCGATAGCGAAGAATCTATTACATAATAATGAGGGTGTTAACGAAAAAAGTTAGCACCCTTATTTTTTATATATTAACTCTTTTTTATTAATTTTGGAGTAAATTCCACTCACTATGATAACCACACTGATTATTCTGTCGCTTTTGCTACTTACTGCTTGTACGCCAAATAGTAGCGAAATTGTTATTCCACAACTCAGTATTGCACTCACTGACGGAGGCGAGTTGGATGGGCGTGCTGTGAATGTTGCGGAGAGTGGTGGAGAGATAGAGTTTAATGTTGAGAGTAACTCGAAATGGATTGCAAAGAGCAATACGGAGTGGGTACATCTCTCGACACAAGAGGGACAGGGAGATAGTCAAATTAGTGTTAGCGTGGATGCTGCCGAGGTATCACGTAGCGCCGTTGTAATGATTTATCTATCTGAATATAATCAGATTAAGGCTCTATT
>JAFNUH010000110.1 GCA_017384185.1 Alistipes sp. | reverse complement strand
TATTGCGGGGTGCTCGGTCGAGGTGCTCTTCACCACGCAGATGTGGCTATTTGTAAGGTCTGCCTGACCATTACCTTCACGCAGAAGATAATCAATGTTTGATATGTTGTCGCTGTGCTCGCTCCACACGATGCGTGTGGGCGAGATGTACTCTCTTGTCAGCTCACCCGATGAGGCGCACTGCGTAGACTCCTCGGTAGGGATACGGTCGATGAGGTGCAGCAGAACTGCGCCAATAATTACGATGATTAGGGCAAGTGAAAGTCTCTTCATTGGGGTGGGGTTTTATTTTGTTATCCTCTTTAACTCGTTGTATAGCATCTCGATAGCGTAGGCTGTGGCACGATTTATAATCTGTCCACGGTCTGTTCCGCAGTTGCGTAGCGTGGCTATGGTATGCGTAGGTGTGGCAACAGCCATCCACACCGTGCCCACAGGCTTCTCTGCCGTGCCACCCGTAGGTCCTGCAATGCCCGTAGTCGCTATGGCGTAGTCGGCACCCGTCACTCGGCGTGCGCCCTCTGCCATCTGGCGTGCCACCTGCTCGCTGACGGCTCCGTGGCGGATTATGTCGTCGAAGTTTACACCCAAAATATCTCGCTTCGCCTCGTTGGCATACGCCACAACACCCCCTAAGAAGTATGACGAAGCGCCCGCCATAGCGGTAAAGCGTGAGGCTATCGTGCCACCCGTGCAGCTCTCAGCTGTGGCGAGCTTTAGCCCCTTTTCTGCGAGTATTTTGTGAGCGAGCTCCTGCATCGTGGCACTCTCGAAACCAACGATATGGTCGGGGATAATCTCGTATAACTTGTCAAACTCATCATCTATCTGCTTGCGCACCGCCTCGGCATCCTCGGCATCATAAGCCGACAGACGCAGACGTACGATATTGGGCGCAGGCAGGTAGGCGAGTTTCAGGTTTTTTGGTAGTGCATCCTCCCACTCCTCGATGCGTGCTGCGAGCATCGACTCGGGCAGACCCGCCGTAATCATCGTGCGGTGGATATTTGCGTGGAGCGAGAAGTGAGCCTTCAGACGTGGCATAACCTCATCCTCCATCAGGTGCTCCATCTCGAAGGGTACACCCGGCAGTGAAATCGTAACACGTCCCTCGCTATCCTCAAACCACATACCCGGGGCCGTGCCGTGAGCGTTGAACAGCACCGTGCAACAGTCAGGCACCATCGCCTGCGACTGGTTCAGGGCGTTGTACTCTATGCCTCGGCGTTCGAGCATCGTGCGCACGTGGTCTGCAACACGCTTATCCTCGTGCATAGCCGAGCAGAATATCTTAGCAAGTGTGAATTTTGTTATGTCATCCTTCGTGGGACCCAATCCGCCCGTGAGAATCACCACCTCGCTCTGCGAAAGGGCTCGGCTGAGCGTCTGCTCGATTTGCTGGGCGGTGTCGCCTATTGAGACTTTTTCGTGTACGGTGATTCCCGCCGTGTTGAGATGTTTGGCGATGCTTACCGAGTTGGTGTCGACAATCTGTCCGATAAGTATCTCGTCGCCAATGGTTATGATTGTAGCCTTAATCATTGTTTTCTTGATTTTTCGAGGATTCGGTTGCGGGGCTCTGTGCCGCACGTTGTTCGGCTTTGCGCAGGCGCTCGTTTACGCCAGCACGAATATCTCGCACCG
>JAFNUH010000109.1 GCA_017384185.1 Alistipes sp. | reverse complement strand
TCATAAATCGAGCGAAATTTGTTAAAAGTCATAATTAATTTATTTCTATGTAAATTTGGTTTTCTTTTATAAAATTGTTTTGCGAGCTCTTTTCTGCGTTACGCTTGCCCTTGTTGCAGAATAGGTGTTATAGGAATTATATTTTTCCTGCGGATATTTCCGTTGCTGGTGGTATAACACTTATAACTCTTATAACACCTATAATACCTATAAAAAATCTCTTTGCTCTTTGCTCTTTTATCTTTCCTCTTTCATCTCTTCCGACTTGATGAAGTCGGCAATATCCATCTCTCGGCTCTGGGCGATAGCCTTGGGGAATACGGCACGGAAGCGCATCATCTCGATGATAGCCTCCTCCTTAGTCAGATACGAGCCTGCCGAGACGTAGAACGAGGGGCTCTCGTAATACATCTTCACCTCGGTCTCAGGAAAGTTCTCCTCAAACTTCTCCTTTGCCTCGGCGGCATTCTCACGTGCCGTGTGCGAGTTGTCCGACAGGATAAGAATCGTGTAACCCATCACCTTCGTGCGCTTGGGGCGCATCTCCACGCTACGTACCGACTCCGCCACGTCGCTCTGCTCGACGATGGCAACCTTGTTCTGACCCACGCTCAGGCGGCTCTTCATTGCCGAGATGTTCTGTGCTGAGATGTTCTGCGCCACAAAAACCATTACGGCAACAACGGCTATCTTCAAAATATTTTTCATATAGTTTCCTTTTTTCTGTTTACACTCCTCTTTTTCTTAGCCTACTCAAATATCTCGGCTAACATATCTCTTATCTGTTCGATGTTCTCGCCTGCCAGCCTATCCAGCGCCACGGCCTCCTCGGCCTGCTCCACATAGACCATCCTGCTGCGCAGTGCCACCTGCCAATCTATCTCCACACCCTCGGTGCGTCGCTGGCGTAGTGCCGAGCGTAGCTGCATCGTCTGCGCCGTGCGTTGTATGTTGAGCTTCATCGGTAGCTCCACCGTGGCTGTCGTGCGGGCGGGAATTGTCACCTTATGCTCCAGTGTCAGCATCGCCACCCACCTGCCACCATAGCCTATTCGCATACGTCCCCGCAATAGCTTTATCGCCGAGGATTTATTCTCGAGAGTAACCTTTAGCACAAGAGCTTCGGGGTAGTCATCCACCGCAGCACCCTGGTTCCATACGGGTTGCACCTCGATGCCTTCCACACGTGGCGGCTCGGCGGTGCTGCACGACGTAAGTGCAACGAGCAGTATGAGTAGCAACCAGTGTCTCATCGCTAAGGCTTTTTACCGATGTAAATCTGCGCTATGCCGAGGCTCTGCGAGCGACGACGACACTCCACAAATCCCGTGCGGCTCATAATCTCGAGGAAGCGCTCACGGTCGGGGAACTCGACAATCGAGTCGGGCAGGTAGTCATACGCCTTCTTATCCTTCGACACCAAGCCTCCCACGGGCTTCATCACGTGGTTCGAGTAGAACTGATACGCCTTGCGCACGAAGAAGTTGCGAGGTGTCGAGAACTCCAACACCACGATATGTCCTCCGCTGCGCAGCGAGCGCATAATCTCCGTCAGACCCACCTCTAAGTTGCCGAAGTTTCGCACGCCAAAGGCTACCGTCACAACATCCAGCACGCCACTTGCTACGTCCAGATTCTCGGCATCGCCTTGATAGAGTGCAATATGGTCGTCCAAACCCTTGCGGCGTACCTTCTCAGCCGCCACAGCGAGCATATTCTCCGACAAATCGACACCCATAATCTTCGCCTTGGGCATCGCCTTTGCCATCTTTATTGCCAGGTCGCCCGTGCCCGTTGCCAGGTCCATAACCTTCTCGGGTTTCATACGGCGCACCTTGCGCACCACACGACGTCGCCAGATTTTATCTATCGACAACGAGAGAATGTGATTCAACTTATCGTAGGTCGGAGCGATGTTGTCAAACATCTGCTGTACCTCCTCCTTTTTCGTCTTATCTGAGTTATATGGTTTCATAAAAATCTTTTTCTTCCTCCAAAATAACTTGGTATCTCTTTTTGCTTATTATGCCTTACTTGCGGCTTCCAGCCGCATTTACAAGTCTGACCCACCCCCACACCCCCGCCTCAGGCAGGGGCTTTGGTCGCCGCTATGCGGCTCCATAGGTTGCAGGATGCAAGCTATCTTAAAATTCCTTTTACAATTTATACTTCAACGACTCCTCGGGGCGGATGCGAGCCACCATAGCCGAGGGTAACACCATCACGGCGATTGTCGCCGCCAGGGTCGCAACATTCAACAATATCCACCACGTAGCGCTGACGCTTACGGGCAGCACCGAGAGCATATATCCCGTCGGGTCGAGCTTTATGGGGTGCCACAGCGCCTGCATAGCCACCAGCACACCGCCCACAGCATTGCCCCACACCGCACCACGCACGAAGAGTATTGCGGCACGATAGAGGAATATGCGTCGTATGGCTGCCGAGCGCATTCCCTGCGCCTTCAGCGCTCCAATCATACCTATGCGGTCAAAGACCATAATGAGCATCGCCGCCGCCATATTGAACAGCAGCACCGCCATCATAATTATTATCACCACCTCGGCAATCACCGTGTGCGCCTTCAGCCAGTCGAAGACCACGGGGTTACGCATCTCAAGCGTTGCGGGCAGGCACGACTCGGTCTGAATCTGCTCGTCGGTGTATAGCATCTCGTCGATAGCCTCCGCCACACGCTCGCTATCGCCAATCTTGTGGAGCATAACATCGTATCCCGAAATCATCTCCCCCTCCCAGGCTACCGTGCGACGCACATCACGCAGGTCGGCTATCGCCAATGCGGCATCCATCTCCTCAAGTCCTGTGTGGTAGAGTCCCGATACCTTGTAGCTGTCACGGCGTGCGCCCGAGATGGCACTGACGTACAATATCTCAATCTTGTCACCCACGCCGACTGCCAGTCGCTCAGCCGTTGTGCGTGATAGCAGAATCTGCTTGGTGCGCTCCTCGGCCGCCACGGCAGGCATCTGCCCCTCGACCATACGGCTCTGCCACCACTCGGTGTTGTATGAGGCATCTATGCCCTTGAGTTGCAGTCCGAGCGTCTGCTCGCCACTCTTTGCCATACCGCCCATAACGATGTAGGGCGCCACGCTCTTCACGCCATCCAGCGCCGCCACACGCTCCTTGAGCAGCGGCTCATACTCGATGGGGCGGGCATCACGTCTGAGACCCGACACCTCCATCAGCTGAATATCAGCACCAAAACCCCTGAGGTCGGCATATATCTCACGTCGGAATCCGTTGAACACGGCGAGCGTTACAATCATCACCGCCAGCGCCAACGCAACCGATATAGTGGCAATTCGCATCATCACCGCCGTACGAGACTCTCCGTCGTGTTGCGCCGTACGTCGGGCGAGCATATATTCGAGATTGTTCATTTTCGCAAAAATCTGTACAAAGTTATGCAAAAATTTCGTACTTTTGCATTATTAATGGTACGCTCTGCACCTTTTATGTCCAATAATTTCACTGTGGCATATAGATTGGCGGGCGACAGCCGTTTATTTAATGTAATTTTACACTACCTTTGGTACTGCAACCCTCGGAGCGTTAGCGACCAAAGTCCCCAGCCTGAGGCGGGGGATTTAGGGGGTAATCCACATACGTGGCTTTTCACCGCCTCGGCTCGGCAGAGCGAGTAAACTGCACTCTGCTCTCGCCTTAATGGCGGCGTTGGGTCAGACTTGTAAATGCGGCTGTAAGCCGCAAGTGTGGCAGTCTGATAAGCAGGAGGGTGTAAAAACTATTATTTGTTTAACTAAAAACGAACGAAAATGCTTGAATTATTGCAAACAGCTCAAGATTATTATTCATACTCCTATGCCGACCCCACGATGGGCTTCTCGTCGGGTGGCTCAATCATCTTGATGGGTATCATAGGTATCGTGGGTTACATCGTGCAGGCACGCCTGCAATCGGTCTTTGCGAAGTATTCGCAGGTGCCCTTCCCCAACGGTATGACGGGCGCTGAGGTTGCCGAGAAGATGCTCCGTGACAACAACGTTCACAACGTTAAGATTACCCACGTCAGAGGTCAGCTCACCGACCACTTCAACCCCTCGAATATGACTGTAAATCTTAGCGATAGCGTCTATTCGTCACGCTCTATTGCGGCGGCCGCTGTGGCTTGCCACGAGTGCGGTCACGCCATCCAGCACGCCCGAGGCTACGCCCCGCTTGTTATGCGTTCGGCGCTGGTGCCTATCGTTAATTTCTCGTCGAAGATTGCTACGTGGGTCATCATCGCAGGTATCGCTATGATGGCGGCTGGCAGCGGCACAACCGTCTGCTGGATTGGCATCTGCCTGATTGCTATGTCGGCACTCTTCTCTATTGTTACACTCCCCGTTGAGTACAACGCCTCGGCTCGTGCCTTAGAGTGGTTGGAGTCGAGCCGTATGTTGCAGGGTCAGCAGCTCGCCTATGCTCGTGAGTCGCTCCGCTGGGCGGCACGAACATACCTCGTGGCGGCGTTGAGTGCTATTGCAACCGTGCTCTACTACGTCTCGCTTATATCACGCAGAAATGACTAACCCCAACGACGACTACACCTCACGTGGCTGGCTGGTAACTACGGCGGCCCTGGCAGTGCTTATTCTTGTGAGTTTCATCCCGCCCATCGAGGCTGGTGGGGTGTCGTTGCGCCGTGCCAGCATCATCTCCGACTTGGTGACGCTCGATAGTGCCACAACCGAGGTGGGGCAGGAGGCTGAGCCCGAGATTAATGTCGAGGAGTTCGAGGTCGATTTGGACGAGGTTGCCGAGCAGGTGGCGCAGACAACGGCTACCGCATCACCCTTTGGCGAGGGCACCTCGGCATCGTGGGAGGGTATCTTCGATGAGCAGCCTACGGGTGGCGAGGCTCAGCACGACGACGAGCCCCTGCCATCGCTGGAGGCTCTGCTCAAGGCCGATTACTCGGATATCCTGCCTGCCGACTCGCTTATCACCTCTATCGAGGAGTTCCGTGGCGACGAGTTCGACACACCGATGCACCGCCTGTACGAAAAATTGCTGGCGGGTCAGGAGTCGGTGCGTGTGGCATTTATGGGTGACTCGTTTGTCGAGGGCGATATCTTGACTGCCGACCTGCGTGAGTTGTTGCAGGATACGTTCCACGGTGGTGGCGTGGGTTATGTCCCCGTTGCCTCGCCCTTCACGGGCTTCCGCCAGACCATCAAAACCACCTCTAAGGGGTGGACTCCCTATAACATTATGCAGCGCAAATCTACGCCTGAGCCCTACGTTGGCGACTACTTCGTGTCGGGCTGGGTGGCACGTGCAACCGACGGAGCATCAACACGTTGGGATATGACCGACAGACGCCGTCACTTGATGGAGTGCAACCGTGCCCGCCTGCTTTTCATCAGCCGTGAGAGCTCGAAGATAACCGTTATACTGAACGACAACGTGCAACGTGAGTTTGAGTTCGATGGTAGCGACGTGGTGCGCCAAATCGTAGTTGAGGAGGAGCAGATTCTCTCGCTCGAGATGCGTGTCGATAGCGGTGCGGCAGGCTTCACAGCCATCGGTGCCGACTTCGACTCTACGTCGGGTCTCTCGCTCGATAACTTCTCGGTGCGTAGCAACAACGGTCAGGCTATGTTCTGGTCGTCGGCATCGGTCAATGCGCAGATTCACTCTATGCGCCCCTACGACCTGGTGGTGTTGCAGTATGGTCTGAATATTATGCAGGCCGACCGTCACAACTACTCGCTCTATGGCGAGCAGGTGGAGAAGATGGTGCGCTACGTTGAGAGTTGCTTCCCCGGTGCTGCGGTGCTGGTTATGGGTGTTAGCGACCGCTCACAGCGCAACGAGCAGGGCATCGTGCCTATGTCGTCGGCTGTTGACCTCACACGCTCACAGCGTGAGGCTGCCGAGAAGTGCGGCGTGGCGTTCTGGAACACCTACGAGGCTATGCAACGCTTGGGAGGTATGACCGCCTTTGTTGAGAATGGCTGGGCGGGAAAAGATTATACACATATTAACTACGCTGGCGGTCGTGAGATAGCACGCCAGCTCTATTATGCACTGTTGCAGGGTGCCGAGTCGTATAGCGAGGCTCTGCGTGAGCGCATCGAGCGCACGAAGCCCGTCATCAGCAATCCTCTGCCGATGATTCAGGTTCCTGAGCCCGTGACATTGCAGGATACAGTAATAACATTGCCCCGATAATGATTGACTTCCCCATAGATGAACTTCTGAGCCGTGCCGCCGAGCTGTTACGCTACGACGCCACGGCACCGCTTATCTTTAATAGCGGCTTGTTCTTGTTCCTATTTGTGGGATTTGCAGGCTTTTACCTGCTCTTGCGCCGTACCACTACGCTGCGCATACTCTACGTCATCGCCTTTTCAATCTATTTCTACTATAAGTCGAGCGGCATCTACTTCCTGCTGTTGTTGTTTGCCGCCATCAGCGACTACCTTATCGGCAACGCCATCGCCCGCACGGAGGATAAGACGACCAAGAAACGCTGGGTGGCGCTGAGTGTTATCATCAACCTCGGTATGTTGGGCTACTTCAAGTACACCAACTTCTTTATCGAGATGGCAAATGGCTTGATGGGCGCAGGATTCTTGGACTTCCAGAATATATTCCTGCCCGTGGGTATCTCGTTCTTCGTCTTCCAGTCGATGAGCTATACCATCGACATCTACCGAGGTCAGATACGCCCGCTGGAGCGCTGGATAGATTATCTCTTCTACCTATCGTTCTTCCCGCAGTTGGTGGCAGGACCTATCGTAAGAGCAAAGGATTTTATCCCCCAGATACGTCGCCCGTTGTACGTCTCACGTGAGATGTTCGGCACGGCTATCGGACTGATTGTCATAGGTTTGCTGAAGAAGGCGATAATCTCGGATTACATCTCGCTCAACTTCGTTGACCGCATCTTCGACGAGCCGGCATTGTACTCAGGCTTCGAGTGCCTGATGGGTATCTACGGCTATGCGTTGCAGATTTATTGCGACTTCTCGGGTTACTCCGATATGGCAATAGGTATCGCCCTTTTGCTGGGCTTCCGCTTCCCCAAAAACTTCGATGCGCCCTATAAGGCGGCAACCATCACGGAGTTCTGGCGCAGGTGGCATATCTCTTTGTCGTCGTGGCTGCGTGACTACCTCTATATCTCGCTCGGCGGTAACCGCAAGGGCAAGGTGCGCACATATCTCAACCTTATTATAACTATGGTGCTGGGAGGTCTGTGGCACGGCGCTGCGGTGCGCTTCGTGCTGTGGGGTGCGCTGCACGGCGTGGCTCTCGCCCTGCATAAGATGTGGCTCGCCATAGTGCCGTGGGCAAAGGCAAACGGCAAGGATATGAACCCTCTGTCACGTGTGCTGGGCACTATCCTCACGTTCCATATCGTCTGCTTGGGCTGGCTGCTGTTCCGTGCCGAGGATATGCAGACCGTGCACCTTATGTTGTACCAGATTCTCCACTCGTTCAACACCTCTATCATCCCGCAGTTTGTGCTTGGCTATAAGGAGGTGCTCGCCCTGATTGTCTTAGGCTATGGTATGCACTTTATGCCCTCGGCAATAGATGGTGATATGCAGCGCAAAGTTGCCAACGCCTCGTTCTGGTGGCAGGTAGCTCTTTTGGTCATCGTAGCATGGTGCGTTATGCAGATAAAGTCGAGCGACATCCAACCATTTATCTATTTCCAGTTCTAAGGTTTTGGATGAATATAACAATAAAGGTTGCCTTGCAGGGCAACCTTTATTGTTTCTACTCCTCGTCTGCTCTGTATTCGAGAATGTCGCCGGGTTGGCAGTTGAGCACTCGGCAGATAGACTCCAATGTGGAGAAGCGCACAGCCTTAGCCTTGCCGGTCTTGAGTACCGACAGGTTTACGATAGATATATCGACCCGCTCCGAGAGCTCCGAGAGCGTCATCTTGCGGCGGGCAAGCATCACATCAAGATTTACTACTATTGCCATATCCTCTGTGCATTAAATTGTCATCGACTCCTCTTCGTTTATGTGGGCGGCGATGGCTATCAGCTCCGCAAAGATAAGCAAAAGAAGTGGCGCAATCAAGCATTCGGTGCTGATAGTAACTGCGCTATACAACTCAAACGGCATAGCATCACCATACAGATCCCCCACAGCCATCTGGCGGAACACTTCACGATTTTCATTCAAGGCATAGTAGAAGAACACTGCCAACGAGAGCCAGCGCAGCAGACGAGGATAGCTCTTGCGGAATATGTTACCCGTGCGGAAACCCTTGATGGCACTCAGCAGCAGCCACGCCACCATCAGTACGATAGCAACAAACAGCGCTAATGCAATGTATGTGATGATGTTGTTCCACATCCAACCATAATGGTCGGGGCGCACATAGTCGGGATGTGTGGATAGGATAAGTACGCTCCTCGGCAGCGCCTTTACAAGTGGAGTGCCATCCTCGGCTCGCTCCAGCACGGTGGCATACTCATCGTGTGAGGAGTCTGTCGTAGCGTTGAAGAATGACGTGTCCACCTCTCCGATGTAGGTGTAGTTCTCCTTGTGAGAGAAAGGATTCTCCGTGT
>JAFNUH010000108.1 GCA_017384185.1 Alistipes sp. | reverse complement strand
TCTCGCACCACAAACAAGATTACCATTCGCAACCGAGGCGACAGACCCATACAGGTAGGCTCGCACTTCCATCTCTTCGAGGTTAATCGCTATCTTGAGTTTGACCGTGCGGCGGCATTTGGTTGCCACCTTAACATTCCCGCCACCACAGCCATCCGCTTCGAGCCGGGCGACAGCAAAGAGGTAGAGATTGTCACCTATGGTGGCAAGCAGCGTGTCGTAGGCTTCAACTCGTTGGTAGATGGCTACACCGGCACGGAGGATGAGCCGTCGTACTACCCCGTACGCTGCCGTGCGATGCGTCTTATAAAACGGCGTGGCTTCTGCACGACGGATAATATGTGCAAAGGCGACAAAGAGAATCAGTGTAAAAAAACAAACGATAAACAGTAAGCGATGGCAACAATTACAAGACAAGATTACAACGACCTATATGGTCCAACCGTGGGAGATAAGATTCGCCTGGGTGACACAAACCTCTATGTTGAGATAGAGAGAGACCTGCGTTGCAACTATGGCGACGAGGTGGTATATGGTGGTGGCAAGACACTGCGTGACGGTATGGCGCTGGCAAATACCATAACATCGGAGCAGGGTTCGCTCGATATGGTTATAACAAACGTTACTGTCATCGACCCGATAATCGGTATCGTGAAGGCTGACGTAGGTATCAAGGATGGCAAGATTGCCGGCATCGGCAAGTCGGGTAATCCCAACACGATGAGTGGTGTTGACCCCCGTTTGGTTACAGGTGCATCGACAGATGCTATCTCGGGCGAGCATCTAATTCTCACGGCGGGTGCTATCGATGGTCACGTACACTTCATCTCCCCACAGCAGGCAGAAAATGCACTCAGCAATGGCATCACAACACTCGTTGGCGGTGGCATAGGTCCGAGTGACGGCTCTAATGGTACGACAATAACTTCGGGTCGCTGGAACATCGAGCATATGCTTAAATCTGCGGAGCAGATGCCCGTGAACATAGCTCTTTTAGGTAAGGGAAACTGCTCGTGCGAGGAGTCTGTTGCCGAGCAGTTGGAGGCTGGAGCCTGCGGTTTGAAGATTCACGAGGATTGGGGTACGGTACCTGCGGCGATAGATTGCTCGCTTAGAGTTGCCGACCGCTACGATGTGCAGGTGGCAATTCACACCGACACACTCAACGAGAGTGGATACGTAGAGGATACTATCGCAGCCATAGATGGTCGCACGATACACACCTACCACAGCGAGGGCGCAGGTGGCGGTCACGCCCCCGACCTGCTGAAGGTTGCATCGATGCCCTTTGTCTTGCCCTCATCGACAAACCCCACACTCCCCTACGGTATTAACTCACAGGCGGAGCTATTCGATATGATTATGGTGTGCCACAACCTCAACCCGCAGATACCCTCCGATGTAGCCTTTGCCGAGAGCCGTGTACGTCCTCAGACGCAGGCTGCGGAGAATCTGCTCCACGACTTGGGTGTAATCTCGATGGTTACATCCGATTCGCAGGCTATGGGTCGTGTCGGAGAGTCGTTTATGCGCACCTTCCAGATGGCATCGTATATGAAGGATACGTGTGGCAAGCTAAAAGAGGATAGCGACCAGAACGACAACTACCGAGTGTTGCGCTACATAGCCAAGGTGACAATCAATCCTGCCATCACCTTCGGTATGTCCGACTATATAGGCTCTATCGAGCGTGGCAAGGTGGCAGACCTTGTCTTGTGGGAGCCGCAGTTCTTTGCAGCCAAGCCGAAGCTGGTTATCAAGGGTGGTATGATAAGTTGGGCAAATATGGGTGATGCCAACGCATCGCTTCCCACGCCACAGCCCTGCTACTATCGTCCGATGTTTGGAGCAATGGGGCGTACTCTGCGTGAGAGTTGTATCTCGTTCGTCTCGCAGGCGGCATATTGCAACGACATAAAGCACCGTCTGCACCTGAAGCATATGGTCTGCCCGGTTCGTCGCACACGCCAATTAACGAAGCACGATATGGTCTTAAACTACGCTTCGCCGAGGATAGATGTAAATCCCGACACGTTCGATGTTCGCATCAATGGTCAGAAGATAGATATTAAGCCCGCCGAGAGATTCTCACTCGGACAGCTCTACTGGTTTAGCTAAATACCGTGCTATGAAGATATATAATCACATAGTCGGCAACATCGCCGACCCGAAGTGGAGTGCGCTATGCCGTAAGAGCGACATCGACTACATCGACCTCGACCAATGGACAGCGCAAAAGAGCCGCTTTGTAGTGCGTGGACGTGGAGGCAAGGAGTATGCCATCGCCCTGAAGCGTCACACGCAGCTACAAGATGGCGATATACTCCACTACGACGAGGCGAGCAGCCAGATGGTCGTCCTGCGACTTAGCCTGAGTGATATTATGGTTATCGACCTCGGAGCACTCACCTCGATGGATCCGCAGACCATAATTCACACCGCCGTAGAGTTAGGGCACGCCATCGGTAACCAGCATTGGCCCGCCGTGGTGTGTGGCGAGAAGATATTTGTGCCGCTGACCGTTGACCGCAAGGTGATGGAGAGCGTTATGCACACTCACAATATCGACCATATCGCCATATCGTTCCGCCCTGCCGAGCAGATTATTCCCTACCTCTCGCCACACGAGATACGCCGTCTCCTGGGAGGTACAAACGCTTCAGAGGAGGCACACCATCACTATGAGCGATAAGCATCTATCACCACTTCTGCTATTGATGCAACTCTCAGACTCGGCACTCCCCGTTGGAGGATTTTCGTTCTCCAACACTCTGGAGAGTGCCGTTGAGTATGGCATTGTAGATAGCGAAGAGTCCCTTATGGAGTTTTCCAAAGCGTTATTGCAACAGAGCGCCACAACGGATGGTGTAGCGGCACTAAATGCCCACCGAGCCGCCAGAAAAGGTGACTACCAGAGCATCATTCGTTGTGACAAGGCTCTCTACGCCCGCAAGATAAATGCCGAGCAACGCCTAATGAGCCAACGTATGGGTCGTAAGTTGGCGGAGCTATGTGCAAATATCAGCGGCAGCACACTCTTAAGACGCTACTGCGATGACACATCTGCCGCCCACACCTATGCCGTAGTGCAGGGCGTGGTATTTGCCGAGTATGGGCTCGCAGAGGATGAGTTATTTGCATCACTCTGTTATGGAACTGCCTCGATGGTACTAAATGCCGCACTACGTTGTATGCGCATAACGCACCTTCAAACGCAACGGATACTCTTCTCACTCGCTCCGCATATTGCGCCACTATATCGTGAAATTGCGGAGTTAGATATTGACAATATGCACTCCTTCTCGTTGCAGATTGATGCTCTTTCGGCTCTGCACGAGAAGAGTGCAAAACGACTATTTATGAATTGACGAAAATGGAAAATAGTTGCAGAATAGGCATTGGCGGACCCGTAGGCTCAGGTAAGACCGCCATAATTGAAGCCATCACGCCCCGTCTTTTGGCTCTGGGGCACAAAGTACTGATAATAACCAACGACGTGGTTACCACCGAGGATGCCGAGCACGTGCGCCGTATGCTCAAGGGGATACTTGTCGAGGAGCGCATAATCGGTGTTGAGACGGGCGCCTGCCCTCACACCGCCGTTCGTGAAGACCCCTCGATGAATATCGCCGCCGTAGAGGAGATGGAGGCTCGTTTCCCTGATGGCGATGTGGTGCTGATTGAGTCGGGAGGCGATAATCTGACACTCACGTTCAGCCCTGCGCTGGTCGATTTCTTTATCTACGTCATAGACGTTGCTGCGGGCGACAAGATTCCCCGCAAGGATGGACCCGGCATATCCCACTCCGACATCCTGGTGATAAACAAAACAGACCTTGCACCCTACGTACACGCCGACCTGGAGGTTATGCGGCGTGACTCGAAGCTTATGCGTGGCGATAAACCCTTTATCTTCACCAACTGCTTCACGGGCGAGGGTATTGACACTCTTGTAGATGCCATTTGCGAGATGGCGCTCTTCGATAATGCAACGACACACGATGTTAATGCCTAACGAGAATAGAGCCAACACCTCGCCAGCCCACGACTCGCTCAAGCGAGGGTATCTGCGGCTTGGCTTTGAGCTAGACTCCGAGGGGCGCAGCATTATGCGTCACTGGGAGCGCCGAGCGCCACTTATCGTGCAGCAGGAGCTATACTTCGACAGAGTGTGGGAGGAGCTGCCCTGCGTCTATATACTCTCGTCGGGAGGTCCTTCGCTTGAGGGTGACCACTTCCGCCATCATATAACGGTTGGCGACAACGCCTATGCCCACATCTCTACGGGTGCAGCAACAAAGTTGGCACCTACACCGAGTAGCTACTCCTCACTTGAGCAGACCATCCAGCTCGATGCGGGGGCATATCTTGAGTATCTTCCTGAGCCGACAATCCCCTGCCGCAATACACGCTACGTGGCGACAAACGAGATAATAATCGACCCCTCGGCAACGCTCTTCTTTGCTGAGACCTATCTCTGTGGCAGGAGATATTATGGGGAGAGATTTTCTTACGATTCGCTATCGCTTCTCACCCGTGCCCGTAGAGGTGATGGCGAGGAGTTATTCTGCGAGAAGATGGTAATAGAGCCAAAACAATCGCCCGTCACAGTCGTCGGGCAGATGGCAGATTACGAGATTTTTGCAACGGCTCTCATCCTTACGCCCCACGCCTCAGCCGAAGCCATATACCAGCAGATACCATCGAGAATCGACTCCGCAAATCGCACCGTGGTAGCCGTAACACGCCTACCGAACGATTGCGGCGTGATGTGTCGAGTGCTGGGATGCGAGAGCGGTGATGTGAAAACTATTTTAAGAGAAATATGCTCCACGGTTCGTGAGCAGATAAAACAACGCCCCCTACCCAAAGAGTTTGCGTGGCGATAAAAACAATTAATTATGAAAGGAGAATCTATCGAAAAACTATCCGATTACGGAGTCTTAGGTTTTATTAAGATTAATCTGCGTGGCGTAGCGCAGGTGATGTTCCAGCCGAGCGCCTGGACTGGATTACTGTTTCTGGTCGGCATATTCTGGGGTGCATATGCAACCGATGATGCGCCGATAGCGTGGGGTGCATTGTTAGGCTTAGTCATCTCGACCATCACAGCATTTATCCTCAACCTCTCCACCGACGATGCAAGCCAGGGTTTGTGGGGTTTTAACGGCGTACTCGTGGGCTGCGCCTTCCCTGCCTTTTTTGACAGCAGCATAGCTATGTGGCTTTCGCTTGTGCTCTGTGCCGCCTTCACAACGTGGCTCAGGGTGGGACTGAATCGCATTATGCAGTCGTGGCGTGTCAATTCGTTCACATTTCCCTTTGTGCTTGCCACGTGGATTGGTCTGCTCTCGGCTCACGCTATGCAGAGCCTGCGCCCCATACACCACTCGCAGATAATAACTCATCACAGCCACCACATCCAGGCAGGAATGGATAACTTCTGGGAGCTTGTGCAGGCGTGGCTGAATGGCATATCGCAGGTATTTCTTATCGAGTCGTGGGTGACGGGAGCGTTTTTCCTTGTAGGACTTGCCGTGTGTAGTCGTTGGGCTGCTCTGTGGGCAGCAATCGGCTCGGCACTCTCGATGTGTATTGCGGCATTGATGAACGTACCCACAAGCCATATTGCCGAGGGTCTTTACAGCTTCAGCGCCGTGCTGACCGCCATAGCCCTTGCAACGGTATTCTACCAACCCTCGTGGCGCTCAGCAGCGTGGTCAATATTGGGTATCGTGGTGACAGTATTTGTGCAGGCTGCGATGAATGCGTGGATGCTACCCTACTCCATCGCAACGCTGACCGCACCGTTCTGCGTTACGACGTGGTTGTTCCTGCTTCCAAATATCAAGCTCAACCGCTAACACAAAAGACTCTTGCCAAAGATATTTGTTATTGCTGCCCCAACAACTTGTAGGGCAGCAATAACTGCAAGAGTCAACTCCACGCCACCCCACTTCATCAACATCGGCATAAGAAATACTCCTACCACAGCGCCCGCCTTACCAAAGGCGGCGGCTATACCTGCCCCTACGCCTCGCTCGGCGATGGGGAATATCTGCGACGGGAGGATAAAGGTTATAAGGTGCGGACCGCCATTGAGTGCAAGCTCAAAGAGGATAAATCCCGCAAGCATTGTCCACGTCGGCAGATGCAGCCAATATGCAACCATAAGCACCACCATACCTACTGCCGAGGCGAGAAAACCGATGGTTTGTTGTCTTATATGTTGCAGGCGATTTACAAATGCCAAACCAATGGCAAAGCCCACCGCCACGAAGATATTTATATATGCCGACAACTCGACAGACGACGTGACGTGCGCCACACCTTCGCCCGCCTTACCTAAACCCAACGCCATAATAAGTATTGGCAGGAATACTCCGACTCCATAAACGGCAAATCCCTCGCACGCCCACGGCACACCGCAGAGGATTATTCGGCGCAGATTATCTATGCTAAGCAGCTTTTCTCTGCCCTCCACATCTGCACTGCGAAACATATCACCCAAAGTCACATCGCTCCCTAAGAAGTATTTTACCGTACGCTCTGCCTCCTCACGCCTACCCTGCGCCATCAGCCACCCTGGGCTCTGCGCAAAGCGGACACTACTCATCAGCATCACAATAGATAGCAGAGCAATCAGCAAAAACAGCACGTTCCAACGCTCTGCGGTGCCCCAATTCCTTAGGATGTAAAAACAGACAAAGGCGATTACCACATTTCCGATAGCAGAGGTAGCTTTCGCAACGCCCACCATAAATAGTCGCCATCTGCGTGGCATAATCTCCGATATATAGTCCGAATCGAGACTATAACCACCACCTACTCCAAAACCCATAACAAACAACGCAACCATAAGCAAATGGAGGTTTGACGAGAACATCGCAACCACCGCCCCGAGCAGTATCAATGCCGGCGACAGACGCAGGAAGAGGAGGTAGCCTCGTCTATCACTCCACCGCCCAATAACGACCGAGCCGACCATAATACCCACAAGACTCATCGACGCTAACGTACCCTGCACGATAGGCGAGAGGTGCTCCTTGTCCAACACCTGCATCAGCGGCAGAACAACACCTACGAGAGTCGAGAGCGCACCACCCGTAAGCTGCCCAAGCGAGGCGACCATCAACACCTTGATGTGTCCCCAGCGCAGAGGCATCGTAGCCATCTCTACCATCTCGCCATCGGCACTTTGACCCAAACTCGAGAGACGCTGACGCAGGTTATTCCACTTCTCGATAGAGAGATGTAGCAGCAGACCAACGCCAACACCCACCGCCGACTCGAAGAATCTGAGCAAGCAGTTTACCAGCGGGTTGCTCTCGGGCTCCATCTGCGAGACGAGCATAATCAT
>JAFNUH010000107.1 GCA_017384185.1 Alistipes sp. | reverse complement strand
GGGTCAACAAGCAGGAACAGCTCCCAGTTGCGGCGCTCGTCGTATAACATTTCACGACCCTCCTCGCTAAGTACGGGGATTCGTGTCGGTCCCAGCGTATCCTTGATGGTGTTGTGAGCCATACGGTCTGCCATCGTAATGGGGGTGTGGTCGCTCTTGAGCGAGATGTCGTAATCGTCTCGATTTTTATATATCTTCATTATTGCGGCACCAGCCTTTACAGCCGCATTAAAGCAGTGGGGTAGCAGGTGCTCACGTATTTGTGCTACAATTTGTTGTTGGTCCTGAGTAGTCATTTAGTGATAGGTTTTTATTTCTTTGTAAAGATACAAATTATTTATGATATTCGGAATTTTCTTGAATGAAAAATAGAGGTAATTTTCCGAAAATAACATAACATCAACCTAAGGGAACAATTTGTTGGCGTTGAGAGTTTGGAGAGGTATCTCGCAAGTGCTATTATCATTATAATTGTCATCATTGTGGCTATGGCGACCCTCCCTCCCGCAAGCAACTGTATGGTGCAGATTGTTGCTGCTACAACGCTTATAGTTGGCAGGGGCGATGGCGTGAGTTTGTTGTTGAATATCAGTGGAATATATGTATAAATCTGGCGCTTGGATGGAATCTGTTTTACGATGTGCTGGGAGAATCCTCCGTTGGCAATGACGGCATCACGCCTAAATACAATCCCTTCTGATGCCAGCGAGTAGAGCATATCCAGACTTTGAGTCTCCTGCTCGGAGAGAGTTATGGCTATGCACTCAACAGCCTTAGGGCAGAGGCGAGAGTTGTGACCTACGGGGAGCAGGTAATTATATGATGCAATGGCGGTTGCAGCGTCAAGGTCATCGTAATACTCCGTGAAGGCTTTGTCAATGAGAATAAGCCGGCGGAAACTGCGCTGACGTGAGCGATAAAGTGCCCTTATTGATGCCGTAGGCAGCTCCTCGTTTGACGAGCAGTTGACACGTATCATACGATAGCGCTCGATAATCTCCTGAAATGCCGAACTCTGCTCCTGAGCATCGAGCGTTATTATCACCTCATAACGGTCATACTCCTGCCCGAGCAGCTCCTCAATATGTTTGAGCGAATATACTCCGCTACAAATCACCGAACACCCTACAAAGCCGAGTGATTCGCAACACCCTGCTATATCATCCGTTATGAGGTCTCGGCGATGTATGGCATCTGCTATGCGTGCCGTGCGATGTAGTGCGGTTATCGCAAAGATTGATAGCACGGCAATTGATATGTACTCTATCTCATTCATCTGTTTTATATTGCTCAGGCGTGAACAAGTGCCCGTTTATACGAGTTTATAAGTAATTCGGCATATACGCTCTCCTGCTCGGTAAATATACTCCTTACGGCTGATAGCGAATACCCCTCTACGGTGAGATGACGGCATAGCTCCTTACGCTTGCAGGCGGGCATAGCCGCCAGGCGTTCACGTATTCGGGTGTGGTGGAGTGGACGACCGAGCGATGCAAGGGTGTATATTGTCTGGTTGACGATAGTTATATCCTCCTCGGCAGATATAATCTTGTGGAGATGCTTTTCTGCTATCTCTATCCCGAAGCTACGCACGATAGCCAATCCCAATATTCGCAGGTTGTGGTTATTGCTATCAAGTAGCGGCTCATAGGCTATCGGGAGCAACCCACGACGCAGCAGAGCGATTATTCGTGCCGTGTCAAATGGTGTAAGGGCAAAGTCGAATGTGGCAATTGTGCGTATCGCCATCGATGGGCTGGATGCCAATGCGACGGTCAAGGCGCTGATTCTTATATCTCTGTCGTGCGAGTGCATATAGTGCGATAGTTGCTTTACTTTGTCTGCGTTAAGCGGTATTGCGCTAAGAAGCATTAACATCCGGGCACGTCGTGTGCCGTGCGATAGATGTATCTCCCTAAATAATAAACTCTCTAACCGATTCTGCTCAACCACGTGACGCAGAGCATCGGTGTCGTTGCCGTAAGTGTGGCTTACGACGGTGTATATCGCCTCGGCTAAGGCTATGCGGTTGCGCCGTGAGCGAGCGAGTATCTTCACGCTTGAAGGTTGTTCGCTCAGGAGCAGAGATGTAATCTGCTTAATATATTGATTACGAAGAGAACTAACCTGCCGACGATTCTGCAACCACGTAAGCAAAAGAGTGGCGATAGTTATTGTCGTCACCACTATGATATATACTGAGCCTATTGTCATACTCGTTGCGTAGTATCTATCTGTGAGTAGCTCTTACCCCTCAGGCGGCTCATACATATGGGAAAGGTCATATATTGGTCAACGCCGCACTCCAAAAGACTAAGTACAATCTGCTCGGACTGTTGCCACGCCACGACATATATCGGAGGACGTCGCTTGTCGCCCCGACGGATTTGCTTAATTAGCTCTGAACCATCGATAAAAGGCTTTATGGCGAGTATAATAACTAATTCGGGTTGATGTTGCTCGCAGGTGGTGGCGAGTAGCTCTTGCGATGAGCAGCATATCACCCTTGCCGAATCGCATCCAACAATCTCGGCTACGAGGGTTGCTGCGGCTGTGCAACGTGAGTATATAACAATTTTTGACCTATTCATACCGTCTGTTTTGCCGCATACCCCGTTCGAAAAGTGTGCCAAATGCTAATTTGTTGAAAAAAAAGTGGGTTTATGATTTGTTTGAGAATATTTTTTGTATATTTGCACGCCGAATTTCGGCAAAATGTAATTTATTTTTAGAATAATGTACGTTATAGTAGAAATCGCAGGTCAGCAGTTTAAGGCTGAGAAGGGTCGTAAGCTCTATGTTCACCGTCTTCAGGGCGACGTAGAGTCGTCAGTGAGCTTCGACAAGGTCCTGCTTGTAGACAACGACGGTCAGGTTAAGGTAGGTGCACCTGTAGTAGAAGGCGCCTCAGTTAATTGTAAGATCTTGAAGCACCTTAAGGACGATAAGGTTTTGGTGTTCAAGAAGAAGCGTAGAACTGGTTATCAGAAGTGCAACGGTCACCGTCAGTACCTCACCCAGATTCTCGTAG
>JAFNUH010000106.1 GCA_017384185.1 Alistipes sp. | reverse complement strand
GACGGTTATGGTCGTAACTACTTGCTCCCACAAAAGATAGCTATCATCGCTAATGAGAGCAACCGTAAGCAACTCGCAGAGAACCTCAAACAACAAGCAGAGATACCCTCTCTATCCTCGATAGTATAGTGCAACTTCTCAACGGGAGTCACCGCATCCTTTGGCGAGAAATAGAGCGTAGCCAACACCTCACGTGCTCGCTCAGCGATATACTCTTCGGGATTGGGCACAAGACGATGGTAAATCTGTGAACCCTCTGTCTGCGGAGCCTTATCCTCAAAGACAATCTCTCCCACGTTGTAATTACGCCACTTCTTTGTCTTTAGCGGCTTAACCTTCACACTACTCTTTGACTGCGCCACGACGGGGTTAGCAATAGCAGATACTGCCACCACGCACATCAAGGCAAAAATAACTGTAAAAAATCTCTTCATTTGTTTTAGGTTTTATTTATGACGAAGAGCGAGTTCTCGCTCCATATCCTCTATCGTACAACCCATCTGCTCCATCAGCACCAACAGATGGTAAATCATATCAGAAGCCTCGTAGATGAAACGGTCACGGTTACCATCAACAGCCTCAACGACGCTCTCAACAGCCTCCTCGCCCACCTTCTGAGCAATCTTCTTCACGCCTTTAATAAAAAGTTTTGTTGTGTACGAGCCCTCAGGCATATCACGGTGACGCTGCTGGATAACGCCCTGAAGATGACGGATAAAACCCTCGCTATCGGGCGTATCGAAACAACTCGTAGTACCACGATGGCAAGTAGGACCGATGGGTGTAGCCTTAATAAGCAACGTATCAGAGTCACAATCGGCATACATCTCCTTAACAAGGAGGAAATTCCCACTCGTCTCGCCCTTTGTCCAAAGCTGGTTGCGTGTACGAGAGAAGAATGTAACACGCCCCTCCAAGGCTGTCTTATCAAATGCCTCACGATTCATATATCCGAGCATCAGCACCTTCAACGTTGCGGCATCCTGCACAATGACGGGCAACAAACCGTCGGCACACTTTTCGAGATTAAAATCATCAAATGTTAGCATCTCACATCAATATTTAATCGTTTTAACTCCTGTTTCAAATCGCCAACCGAAATCTCACCGAAGTGGAAGATACTCGCTGCCAACGCAGCATCGGCACGACCTACGGTCAGCACATCGGCAATATCCTTAACCGAGCCAGCACCGCCCGAAGCAATAATCGGAATTGAAATCTCCTCCGAGAGGCGAGCAAATGTATCGCACGGATAACCAGAACGTGTTCCGTCGTGGTTCATCGAGGTAAAGAGAATCTCTCCTGCACCACGCTCCTGCGCCTCACGTGTCCACGAGAATAGCTCCTTATCGCTGGGTCGGCTACCGCCGTGTGTTGTGGCACGCCATACTCCATCCTCCATCTGTCGTGCATCGATAGCCACGACAACAAACTGACTGCCGTAGCGTGCAGCAATAGCATCAATCAACGAGGGGTTAGCAATAGCGGCACTGTTAATGGAAATCTTATCCGCACCCGCATCCAGCAGGCGAGAAGCATCATCGAGCGATGAAATACCACCACCAACTGTGAACGGGATATTTATACCATCGGCAATACGTTCTACCAATCGTGTGAATGTGTTACGTCCCTCACGTGTAGCGCTAATATCGAGATATACCAACTCATCAGCACCCTCACGAGCATAAAATTGCCCTAACTCCACAGCATCGCCCACATCACGCAGGTCAAGGAAATTGATACCCTTAACCGTGCGTCCCTCCTTCACATCCAAGCAGGGAATTATGCGTTTAGCAACCATCGCTCAATATCTTTTAACGTTATACGATTTTCATATATGGCTTTGCCGATGATAACCTTACGGAGATTCTTCTCGTTCAGGCGCTCTATATCTGCCATTGAGCCAATACCACCCGAAACAGTGAAGTCAACGCCCGAATAACGCTCCTGCAACTCCACATAAAGCTCATCCGAAGGACCCTGCAACATACCGTCCTTGGTAATATCGGTACATATAACCTGATTCAAGCCGTGCGGCAGAAAACCGTCAATAAGTTCCTCGATGGTTACAGCCAAATCCTCCTGCCAGCCATTAACCGAGACCTTGCCATTGCGCACATCGGCTCCCAATACCATCTTATTACCACCAAATTGCTCCAGCCACTCGGCAAAAAGCATCGGTTGCTGCGCCGCTACACTACCCACGATGGCATACGTTGCGCCATAATCGAACAACGCTCTGAGTGACTCCTCGCTCTTAATGCCTCCGCCCCACTCGATTTCTACGCCAGAGCCCACTGCCATACGTTCAAGTGTCTTGAGATTCTTTGGCGAAGAGGATTTTGCTCCATCCAAATCGACAACGTGGATACGCTTTACGCCACAATCGGCATATCGTTTTGCCATATCCACAGGGCTTGCATCATATACTCTGCTACGCTCGTAATCGCCCTGTGAGAGACGAACACAACGACCCTCGATAATATCTATTGCGGGAATTATCTCTATGCGGCTCATAACTTCAAGAAATTTTCTATTATGCGTTCACCTACATCTCCGCTCTTCTCGGGGTGGAACTGCGTACCGTAGAAGTTCTCATACTTCAACGCTGCGCTGAACATCACACCGTGGCGTGACGTTGCGATTGTGTCGGGGCAAAGCTCAGGGTAATATGAATGAACAAAATAGACGTAGCTTCCACCATCCAAACCCTTAAACAACTTCGATTCGAGATTCCCAATCTGGTTCCAACCCATATGCGGAACCTTCACGTCGGGAGCAGGCACAAAGCGCTTGACACGAGAGTCGAAGATGTTTAGACAATCGACATCGCCCTCCTCGCTATGGCGGCACATAACCTGCATACCCACGCATATACCAAGCACAGGACGACGCAACGAGCGGATAACATCCACCAAATCAGCATCACGAAGATTCTGCATAGCCTCGGCAGCATTACCAACGCCGGGTAACAATACTCTATCCGCCGCACGAATAATCTTCTCATCCGCCGTAACACAGAACTCGGCACCCAGACGCTTTAGAGCATTCTCCACCGAGCGCAAGTTGCCCATTTTATAATCTATGATTGCTATCATAAAACACCTTTGCTTGAGGGTAAATCATACTTAAAGACATCACGTCGAATCGCCATCTTCAAAGCACGGGCAAATGCCTTAAAGACACCTTCGATTAAGTGGTGATTATTCTCGCCACGTGCCTCAATGTGCAGGTTGCAACGCATCGCCACACACATCGACTTAAAGAAATGCTTAAACATCTCGGTAGGCACATCACCTACCCTATCACGAGTAAATGGCACATCCCATACAAAGTCGGCACGACCACCGAAGTCAATCAACACCATAGCTCGGCACTCATCCATCGGAAGGACAAAACCATAACGGTCGATGCCTCGCTTTGAGCCAAGAGCCTGATATATTGCCTCACCCAATGCGATGGCAACATCCTCCATCGTATGGTGCTCGTCAACCTCCAAATCGCCCTTACACAACGCCGTAAGCGATATACCTGCGTGATGTGGCAACTGCCATAACATATGGTCGAAGAATTTAAGTCCCGTATCCACCTGCGACTCGCCACCTCCATCGAGGTCAACCTCAATACGGATATCGGTCTCCGAAGTCTTGCGCACCACCTCCGAACGACGCTCCGTACGGCGCAGGAACTCGGCAATCTCACTCCAGCGATTCGTAACCAATACACAGGATGAAGCATAGAACTTATCTTTCAACATCGCAGCACCCAGCGTAGGTGGTTGCAACAGGATAGCCTTTGCTCCGAGGTTATATGCAAGCTCGACATCCGTCAATCGGTCACCGATAACATAGCTCGCCGCCAAGTCGTACTCGCCCGTCATATAGTCGCCAAACATACCCGTACCGGGCTTGCGTGTAGGCATATTATCCTGCGGGAATGTCGGATCAACAAGCTGATTATCAAAGAAGACACCCTCGCCAGCCAACACTCGCATCATCTTGATATGTGCAGGCCAGAAGGTCTCCTCGGGGAAAGTATTTGAGCCCAAACCATCCTGATTCGATGCTAACACCAGCTCGTAATCGAGTTGTGCCAACGAACTAAGACCAGAGATAGCTCCAGGAATAAAATCCAACTTCTCCAACGAATCTACCTGATAATCCTCAGGCGGCTCAGCCAAAATGGTTCCGTCACGGTCAACGAACAATACCTTTTTCATATCTCATAAGTGATTTTATCAATTTCTCATTCTCCTCAGGCAGACCTATGGTCAGTCGCAAACAACCCTCGCAGCCCTTTACTCGGTTGCGATTTCGCACTATGATTCCATCCGCAATAAGGTGGTTATATACAGCGTCGGCATCGTCAAAACGTGCCAATAAGAAGTTTGCATCGCTGGGATATACCCTCTGCACCATCTCCATACCCACCAAAGCCTCGGCAAGCACAGCACGCTGAGCCTTAATCTCTGCTACTTCATTATCAATCCCCTTAGCAAGTAAGCCGCTGACGATACTCATCGTAGCGACGTTTATATTGTATGGATATTTCACCTGCGACATAAGCTCTACAACTCGCCTATCAGCCAGCGCCAAGCCCACACGCAGTCCCGCCATAGCCCACGCCTTAGACATCGTATGCAGGATGATAAGATTCGGATGCGAAGCAATCTCGCAACGTAGGCTCTCAGCCTCAGCAAAGTCGATATATGCCTCATCCACAACGACCATACCCTCAAACTCCTCGACCAAGCGCATCACCTCATCACGAGGGAATAAGTTACCCGTTGGGTTATTGGGCGAACAGAGGAAAATAGCCTTTGTATTTGCATCCGTTGCTGCCAAGAGCTCCTCTACGGGAAGCGAAAACTCCTCCCAGAGCTGCACCTCACGAATTTCAACATCGTTTATCGCCGCCGCCACCTTATACATTCCATAACTCGGAGCGATAGAGACAACATTATCCTGACGTGGCTCGCAAAATACTCTAAAGATTAGGTCAATAGCCTCGTCGCTACCGTTGCCAATAAATATATTCTCTGCCGCAATACCCTTAATTGCAGAGACCTGAGCCTTCAAAGCCTTTTGGTGCGGATCGGGATAACGGTTATATCCATTCTCATACGGGCTCTCGTTGGCATCGAGAAAAACGCCCAACTCGCCCTGATACTCATCACGAGCCGTAGAGTATGGCGTAAGCGCCGCAATGCAACTGCGCACCAATGAGTTAATATCCTTCTTCATAACCTAACGTTTTGCAATTCTTATCTTAACCGCATTAGCGTGAGCCTCCAACCCCTCGGCATCTGCCATAGCTACGATGGTAGGAGCCAAAGCCGCAATACCCTTTGGCGAGAGCTCCTGGATGGTCATCTTACGCATAAAACTATCGATATTCACGCCACTGCACGAATGTGCCCAGCCCGATGTTGGGAGGGTGTGATTCGTTCCCGAAGCGTAATCGCCTGCACTCTCGGGTGAGTAATTACCTATAAATATGCTTCCCGCAGATGTTATCCGTTCAGCTACACCCCACGCATCCGCCATAGAGATTATAAGGTGCTCGGCGGCATACTTATTGGCGAAGGCTATCATCTGCTCTCGTCTATCGAATACAACCGCACGGCTACTCTTCAACGACTCTACGACAAACTCCGCACGTGAAAGGCTCGCCATCTGACGCTCCACAGCCTTAGAGACTGACTCTGCAAATGCCATATTATCACACACGACCATAGCCTGACTATCTCGTCCGTGCTCAGCCTGCGACAGCAAATCGGCAGCGACGAACTCTGCATCTGCCGTAGCATCTGCCAAAACCATAACTTCGGATGGTCCTGCGGGCATATCTATCGACGTATTGCGTCCCGCCACCAGCTGCTTTGCGAGGGTTACATAACGGTTTCCGGGACCAAAGATTTTATATACCTTAGGTATGCTCTCCGTGCCATACGCCATCGCCGCCACAGCCTGCGCACCGCCAGCCTTAAATACCTGTGTGACACCACAGCGGCGTGCCGCATACAACACCTCGGCTGCAACACATCCCTGCTTATTGGTCGGAGTGCAGAGAATTATCTCACCACAACCCGCAATCTTTGCCGGCAGAGCCAACATCAGCACGGTAGAGAAGAGCGGAGCCGTACCGCCAGGAATATACAATCCCACTTTACTAATTGCCACAGGACGCTGCACACAAACCACTCCAGGTTGCGTTTCGACTCTCACCTCCGTGGGTAATTGCGCACGATGGAACGCCTCAATATTATTTACAGCCTGCTCGATAGCAGCTTTAACCTCATCGCTAACCTTACGCTCGGCGTCTGAAAACTCCTGCTCCGTTACGGCAAGCGAAGAGAGCTTCACACCATCAATCTGCTCCGCTAATGCCAATAATGCAGCATCTCCCTGCGTGGCAACACGCTCCACGATAGACTCAACTCGCTCGGCAATGAGCGAATTGTCCTGCTCGGCACGGCGACAGAGCGACGCCCACGTCTGCGGTTCGGGATTTTGATAAATGTTCATAACTAAGGAATTATCTTATCCAACGTAAGCACCAGAATACCCTCGGCACCAATAGCCTTCAACTGGCGCACCTTCTCCCACAAGTCGGTAGCATCCACCACCGAGTGCAGCGAACACCACCCCTCAGCAGCCAACGGCATAACCGTCGGGCTACGCATAGCGGGAAGAATCTTCACTGCCTCATCCAACGACGAGGTGGGGATATTCATCAGCAGATACTTCTTGCCACGGCTTACACGTTCCGACTCGATACGGAAAAGCAACTCATCGAGCAGCTCTCGCTCCTCAGCCGACAGGTTCTTGTTTGCAATCAACACTGCCTCAGACTCAAAAACACGCTCAACCTCCTTCAATCCGTTTGTCACAAGCGTTCCGCCCGATGATACTATATCGAATATAGCATCGGCAATACCCGCAGCGGGTGCAATCTCCACCGAACCTGTGATAACCTTAATCTCAGCCACCACACCCTGCTCACGAAGGAAATTTTCAAGAATAGCGGGATACGATGTGGCTATACGCTTACCCTGAAAATACTCCACGCCCTGATAGTCATCACCCTTTGGAATAGCCAAAGATATGCGGCAACCGCCAAAGCCCAGCTTTGTCACCACATCAACATCGCAACCACGCTCGGCAACCTCGTTCATACCGACGATACCCAAAGCCGCAGTGCCATTTGCTACAACCTGCGGAATATCATCGTCACGCAGATACAACACCTCGATAGGAAAATTGGTAGCCTTCGAGAGAAATTTTCTCTTCGCAGAATCGACATCAATTCCCAACTCGTGCAACAAATCTACGCTCTGCTCGTTCAAGCGACCTTTGTTTTGAATAGCAATTCGCAACATAATATCTCTTTATTTTATTTACAATTTACAAAAAAGGCTTACCCCATAGGTAAGCCAATATATTAACACTCCTGCCATACACACGACCTACCCTATCTTTCGCAAGATATGATGGTAAAGGTGGATGGTGAATGTGTTTCTCATTTCTATATTTATTACTTCTTTTATGCAAATATAAAATTTTTATTCCGTTTATGCAATATGCAATGCAAAAAATATGAATAAATTCTTAAAAAAATGCAATAATACTATCTCTTTCTACCGCCACCAATTGCCACACCTAAGGTTAGATTCAATGTATTTTTTGCCTTAGGTCCTACCATATATGCCATCGTCAGGCGCAAACGGTTAAAGAACTCCATACCCATACGAGGCATATAGCACAATTTCGCAATATCTGCATTATAAAAAGTAGCACCAACACCTGCGCCGACAAAATAAGAGACCCTCTCACCTCTGCGGAAATTATAGTCACTCACTGCCAAAAATGTGACATTACCCTCAAAGCTACCATTACACAACTCGCAATCGCCTGCACGAATATCATTCATACTCATCACGCCCACATCCATAGGCACACTGCGGAAATTATATCTCAGTTCCAGACTTGACAACAAGCCTACTCCGCCCGCCGTAGAGTCATAAAAGTTATCTTCAAAAAAAGATGCTCCAAAACTAATGCTTCCCTCGATGCGTCGCACCTCGACCTCCTGTCGCTGCGCAAAAACAGATAACGGAAGAAAGGCGAATAATAGAAATAACAATCTTTTCATACGGCACATTATTTACAATACAACATCTTGTTTTCAAAGATAGTAAAAATATAGATTCTTCACTACACACATAAACAAAAAAATGCTGTCCCAAACTGATGGAACAGCATTAATTATATACTATATATGTGCAATTTATGAGATAGGCGCTTCGCCCTGCACATCAAGATTTACCTTGACATACTTATATCCCATACGGCGCAACTCAAGCGACACACCTAAGCGGAAGAATACCTTCACGACACGAGCGAAGAGGTGGAAAGCCATAACGCTCTGCGGCTCGATACCCTCCTTACGAATCATCGTCTGTGCTGTATTGGCAGCCTTGCGGATTGCAGACTCCAACTTCTTGTTAGCCTCGCTATCGAGCTTCAAACCTACCAAGCACTCGATAACATACTCATCCAAACAGTCAAAGCCACGAGGTTTAGCCATAAGCGTGTACCAATCCTCAGTATCCTTATACTCGCCCCACGACTTATCCCACAGAACTGCGGCACCCATACCTACATAGCAAGCCCAAGCGATAGCAGCCGAGGGGTACTCGGCAATCTGCGGCACGGCAGCAACCATATACTCGGGAGCCGACGTACGCCACTTCTCGTCCAACTCCTCGACCTCCAAAATTTTACCATCGAGAAGTTCATCTGCCGTACACTGCTCAACGAGTGTCTTCTCCAGCTTCTCGGCAAACGATGATAAAAACTCTCTATCTCTCTCTTCCATATTAGAATGTTCCTAACTTAAATACAATTTTCTGACAATACATCTCGCCTGCGGGCAACAACACCGAGGGGAACGATGGCTCGTTGATAGCATTGGGGAAATTCTGGCACTCGATAGCTACTCCAGCATAATCCTTATAGCGACCGCCCGACTTAGTAATGGGGCATCCGCCCTCCAACCAGTTACCTGTATAGAGCATAGCACCAGCCTGTGACGAGAGAATCTCTACCTTACGACCCGTAGCCTGGCAACGCAACTCACCAACCTCAGCCAAGATGTTGGGCTTCCAGCCATCCAAAACGAAGAAGTGGTCGTAACCCTTAAAGTTCTTCATATAGTTGAACTCCG
>JAFNUH010000105.1 GCA_017384185.1 Alistipes sp. | reverse complement strand
GTAGTGGCAAATATCCTTATGGCTGAGTCTATGTCTGTGTGGAAGGATGTTGAGGGCGTGCTGAATGCCGACCCCAAGATTTTCAAGGATGCCGTGAAGATTGATTCACTCAACTACCTCGATACCATCGAGTTGGCATATAGCGGTGCGCAGATTATCCACCCCAAGACTATCAAGCCCCTTCAGAATAAGAATATCCCGTTGTACGTGCGCCCCTTTAGTGATAAGTCGAAGCCCGGCACCGTTATCGACGGCGATGCAGAGCGTGTGAATATCCCTATCCTGATTTATAAGCGTGACCAGGTGCTTCTTATCATCCGCTCTAAGGATTTCTCATTTGTTATGGAGGAGAAGTTCGGCGAGATTTTCCACCTTTTGGATCAGTACCGCATCAAGACGCACCTTATCAATAACTCGGCTGTCGATTTGGGACTCTGCGTCGATGCTTCGTGGCATATCGACGAGCTTATCAAGGCTCTCGAGGAGGAGGACTTTATGGTCGAGAAGATTGAGGATGTGGGTCTGCTCACAATCCGCAACTACAACGTCGAGCTCTACGAGCGCTACGTCGAGACACAGCAGCACATCGTCCGCCAGGTTAACCCCGAGTCGGTACGTGTCGTGCTCCGCAACGCAAAGTTTGACTAATAGTTGCCTAAAAAGATTCTTTCGGCGTATGGCTTGGACTCAATTCCATCGTTATACAACTTATGCAAAATAAAAGGGATGTTCCGTTAAGAACATCCCCTTTTTTATATTGAGTGGTTATTATACACAAGTATATCCGCCGTCCACGGCAATATTCTGTCCGTTGACGTATGTGCTGCTGGGCGATGCGAGGAAGATAGCGCAAGAGTCCAACTCGCCCGACTTGCCGTAGCGCTGCATAGGTATGTTGCTCTTTGCAAGTGCCTGGAAGTAGTCGCTGTCGAGTGTAGCTGTTGTAAGGTCGGTGTAGAAGTAGCCCGGGCAGATACTGTTCACCGTAATGCCGTGCTTACCCCACTCAGCCGCCAGAGCACGGGTGAGATTCACTACGCCACCTTTGGCTGCGTGGTAGGGCGAGCTACCAACAATCATATTACCCACCAAGCCGTACATCGAAGCGATGTTGATTATGCGACCATACTTCGCCTTAATCATCTCCTTGCCGAACTCACGTGCGCAGACAAATGTTCCAAAGAGGTCGATATCCATCTCGTGCTTGAACTGCTCGTCGGTAATATCCTCGGCGTTAGCCACGGCACCCGTACCAGCGTTGTTCACCAAAATATCTACACGACCGAAGCGCTCGATTGTTGCCTGCACGGCAGCAATAACATTCTCGGTCTTTGTAATATCGCAAGCAAAGGGCAGAACCTCGACACCGAACTCCTCGGCTATATCCTTAGCATTCTGCTCCAAAAGATTCATTCGACGAGCAAGGAGCACCAGATTAGCTCCCTGATTAGCAAAAGCCTTCGCCATCTGAAGACCCAAGCCTGTTGAAGCGCCTGTAACAACGGCAACTCGTCCTGTAAGGTCAAAATAGTTCTTCATAGTTCTCTGTATTAATAAAACCTAACAAACCTGGGAGTGCATTTCTATAATAAACACTCCGCTACGTATAGCTTAACAAATATATTTATTATTTTTCTAAAAACCTTAAAAATATGCATAAAAAAATGCCCCAAAGAACATAAAAATTCTTTGAGGCATAGAAAAAGCCGATATTTATGCGGTTATATGCTAACGATTATTCGGCTCGTTAGGCACTATCCACTACTTCTCGGGGCGCATTACAACCTTAACGATGTTACCATCAGCGAGAATCTTCTTTGCCAAAGCCTGAACATCGGCTGCCGATACACTGTTTACTGCGGGGAGATACTCCTCGACAGTGTTGATGCCATACTTATAGTAGTCGTCAATAGCTGTTGACCACCAGTTGTTCTGCTCCATAGACTTTGAGAAGTTCTTGTTCTCAAACTCACGAGCCTTATCCAAATCCTCAGCCAAAGGACCCTCAGCTGCAATCTTCTCAATCTCGGCTACGATAATAGCTGCCAACTCGTCTGCCATCTGCTCGTTAGTGTCGAATGCAATCTGAACGAAGTACTCCTTAATGCGAGGTGCGAGCGATACACGTGAGCTTACGCCGTATGTTCCACCCTTCTCCTCACGGATAGACTTGAGGTAACGGTTGCTAAGTGCTGCTGAGAGATACTTCGCAGTGATGATATTCTTCATTGTGTACTCTGCATCGCCCGAGTAACCGAAGAATACCGATACCTTGGGCTGCTCCATCTTAACCTTGAAGTCGTTCTCAACGCCACCCTTTACGGTGCGTACCTTGTCGTCTGTATATACGTTAGCGGGCTTCTTTGCTGTGGGCAATGAGCCGATGTACTTCTCAACCAAAGGCTTCAACTCCTCGGGGCTCATATTACCCACGAATGTGAAGCGGAAGTCGGCAGCGTTCGAGAAGAGCTGCTTGTGAACCTGCGCCATATGCTCGAACTTAACGCCTGCCAAGAGCTCGGGAGTGAGCTGCTGACGGCGGTGGTTGTTGCCGTAGAGCGACTTCAACATCTCCTGAGAGAAGATGAAGTCGGGGTTGGTCATCTGGTTTGCCAACATTGCGTTGTAGCGGTTCATCAAAGTCTGGAAGTCATCCTCCGAGAAGCGGGGAGCTGTGAAGTTGAGGTAGAGCAACTGGAACATAGTCTCCACATCCTTCAACGCAGCACGACCTGTAATCATATGCTCGTTTACGTCAGCACCCAAGCCTACCGATGCCTGCTTGCCAGAGAGCTGCTTGCGCAAGTCTGAAGCCGAGAACTTCGAGATACCCGACATTGACATCACGCTACCCAACATCTGAGCCGAGTAGTACATATCGTCAGCAAAAACTGCTGCACCACCGTCAGATACTGCCTCGAAGCCGATATTGTCGGCCTGGTAGGGAGTCTGCTTTACAACAACCTTAATACCGTTCTTCAAAGTCCACTCAGTGAAGCCGATTGACTTGTTCTCAACGGTCTTCTTCACCACTGAACCCTTCAATACGCTCTCGTCAGAGATAAGGGGCTCCTTCACTACGTTATCCTTGAAGGGCTCAACCTCAGCCGCTACGGCAGCCTTCAAAGCCTCTACCAACTCAGCCTCTGCGGGGATAGCAACGCCATCCTTTACGGGTGTGTTGGCAACGATAACAACGTTCTCCAAAGGCTTGTACATCTGCTTAACGGTTGCGTTAATCATATCGCACGAAATCATCTCCACAATCTGCTTGTCCAACTGATACTCAGTCTCAGCATCGTAGAGAGGAGTGCCGTCGCTGAAGTTTGCGATGCACATATTGGCATAGTCTGAGTGGCGGCGGTCGTCACGGCTCTTATACTGATTCTCCAGGCTTGAGAGGATGTTGTTCTTCGCACGCTCCCACTCACCCTCGGTGAAGCCGTGGCGGCGCATACGCTCCATCTCAGTCAAGAGCGCCTTGTAACCCTCCAAAATCTTGCCATCCTGAGTCATAACCTGACCCGAAGTAACCTCCAATGTGGGGCAGATACCAAAACCACCTGCGGGGCTGAAGTTTGCCTGAATGAAGGGGGCATTGGGCTTGCGAGCGATGTCAGAAAGACGCTCGTTCATCATACGTGAGATGTAAGACTTCATAATGTTCAAAAGCTCATACATCATCGTATTGTTCATCTCCTTGGGCATAGCCTGTGACTTGTAGAAAATCATCAGGTTAGACTGCTGCATCTCGGGGTCAGCATTCACGCTGACGATAGGCTCAGCATTGTCGGGCACTACGATAACCTCCTTCTTCGCTGCGTCAGCTGCAGGTGCGGGGATGTCAGCCATAATGCTCTTAATCTTCTGCTCGACCTTATCTACGTCGATGTCACCAACTACAACAACCGCCTGATAGTCGGGACGATACCACTTGTGATAGAAGGCCTCGAGGTCGCTGTGGTCAAAGCCCTGCAAACCGTCCAAGTAACCGATAAGGTTACGCTGCTCGTAGAGTGTACCCTTACCTACCGCCTTCAACATCTTGATTGTTGCACGCCACGAAGCATTGTCACGTGTACGCAACTCCTCCTTGATAACGCCACGCTCAGAGTCAATCTCCTTGGGGTCGAGAGTGATGAAGTGTGACCAGTCGTGGAGAATCAACAACGTAGAGTCGATGACGCTCTCACGAGCCACGGGCACGTCGGTCATATAGTACTGAGTGTAGTCCCACGATGTACCTGCGTTGAGGTTAGCACCGAACTTCACACCAATCTTCTCCAAGTACTCGATAAGCGACTTGCCGGGGTAGTTTGTCGTACCGTTGAATGCCATATGCTCGAGGAAGTGAGCCAAACCCTGCTGGTTGTCACCCTCCTGAATAGCACCTACATCGTGGTAGATGTAGAACTCTGCCATACCCTTAGGCTTCTCGTTGTGACGGATGTAGTAGGTCAATCCGTTGGGCAGCACACCCTTACGAATCTCCTTGTCAACGGGCAGAGGCTGCGAGGGATCTACCTGCGCCTGTGCCGCAAAGGTCATACCCATAACCAGGGCAACGACCAGGAATAAAAACTTTCTCATAATTGCTTTCTGTTAAATTGTATTTACTTATTATTCTCTTCTGGTTTTTTGTGGATGCACAATCCTGCAATCATTCCTATGAGCATACCTATACCCATACCAAACTGCAACTTGCCTATCAGCATACCGACCACGGCACCTGCGCCAAGACCGATAACCATACCCAATGTCATATAGGTCTTGACCTCCACAACGGGGGTATGCTGCTTCGCCTCCTCCATCAGCACCTCATCCTCCGAGGGTTTGGGACCCTCGTCACCCTCAAAGGCGCTCTCATCGACAAAGGGGTTTTTATACTTTATCTTCTTCTCCTGATTCTCTTCCATCGTAAATCTGCCTTATTATTAGTCGCAAAACTTCTTGGGATACTACAAAAATAAACGTTTATTTTTTAACTTATTATAATTTATATCATTTTTTTGCCTTATGTGAGGCTAAAAGTTCTACGCAGAGCCTCTCGGAGCATAAAAATAATGATAAATCGTAAAAATATTTTCACCAAATCTTAACAACCATAATAAAATATCTCTATATTTGTAATAGAATAGAATTTTTAACCTTAAAACAACAATAACAATGAATGTTAACAATGTAATGGCAGACCTCGAGCGCAAACACCCTGGTGAGAGCGAGTACTTGCAGGCAGTACGTGAGGTATTGGAGTCTATCGAGGAGGTTTACAACGACCACCCCGAGTTTGAGCGTGCAAAGATTGTTGAGCGTATGGTCGAGCCCGACCGTATCATCACCTTCCGTGTAACGTGGGTTGACGACAAGGGCGAGATTCAGACAAACCTCGGCTACCGTGTTCAGTTCAACAGCGCTATCGGTCCCTACAAGGGCGGTATCCGCTTCCACGCTGCAGTGAACCCTTCAATGTTGAAGTTCCTCGGCTTCGAGCAGACATTTAAGAACGCCCTGACAACGCTGCCTATGGGTGGTGCAAAGGGTGGCTCGGACTTCAGCCCCAAGGGTAAGTCAGACGCTGAGATTATGCGCTTCTGCCAGGCATTTATGCTTGAGTTGTGGCAGAATATTGGTCCCGACACCGATGTCCCCGCAGGCGACGTGGGCGTAGGTGGTCGTGAGATTGGTTATATGTACGGTATGTATAAGAAATTGGCACGTGAGTACAACACAGGCGTATTGACAGGCAAGGGTCTTACGTGGGGTGGCTCATTGGTACGCCCCGAGGCTACGGGCTACGGTGCGCTCTACTTCGTTGAGCATATGTTGCAGCAGGCAGGTAAGAGTATCGAGGGCAAGACAGTTGCTATCTCAGGCTTCGGTAACGTAGCGTGGGGTGCAGCACAGAAGGCTACAGAGCTTGGTGCAAAGGTTATCGCAATCTCTGGTCCCGATGGTGTTATCTACAACCCCAACGGTATGACACCCGAGAAGATTGACTATATGTTGGAGCTTCGTGCATCGAACCGTGACATCGTATCGCCCTTCGCTGAGCGCTTCCCCGACGCTGAGTTTATCCCCGGCAAGAAGGCGTGGAGCATCAAGTGCGACATCGCTCTGCCTTGTGCCTTCCAGAACGAGCTTACAGGCGACGACGCTAAGGAGTTGCTGGCAAACGGCACGTGGTGCGCAGCCGAGGTGTCGAATATGGGTTGTACACCCGAGGCTATCGCAGCATTCCAGCAGGCAGGTATCTTGTTCGCTCCTGGTAAGGCAGTAAACGCAGGTGGCGTTGCAACATCAGGTCTTGAGATGACACAGAACGCACAGCACCTCTCTTGGTCGGCTGAGGAGGTAGATGCTAAGTTGCACTACATTATGTCGCAGATTCACCAGGCTTGCGTAACATACGGCGAGCAGCCCAACGGCTACATCAACTACGTTAAGGGCGCCAACATCGCTGGCTTTATGAAGGTTGCACAGGCAATGCTCGAGCAGGGCGTGATTTAATACTGAATTCAAGAAAATAGTAAAGGCTGTCATTTTTGACAGCCTTTTTTTATACTCTCTCTAATATCCTCTTTACCGCAGGAATCTTAAGGATGGGCAATAACGCCCACGCAGGGAGCAGATAGCAGATGGCTGCTTCGAGCTTTGTTAGGAGTCCCGGTATGCAACGTCTGCGACCTGCAAACATCGCCTTCAGAGCCTTGCGAGCCACGCTCTCGGCGCTCATCATCACGCCGCAGCTTAGCAATCGTCGTCGCATCTTATCGCTCAAATCATAGAACGGCGTATCCACCGCCGAGGGATATACCGCAGTGACGCTCACGCCCCGACCTCGCATCTCATACCACAACGACTGCGCAAAGCTGTGCAGATATGCCTTCGTTGCCGCATAGTGCGAGATTGTGGGGTAGGGTGTCCACGCCGTGATGGAGGACATTATAACTATTCGTCCGCCACCACGCTCTGCCATATCCGTGGCGAAGAGCTGGCATAGCTTCGTGGGTGTTGTGCAGTGCAACGCTACGATGCGCTCCAGCTGCTGGGTGGGGGTGTTCACAAGTTGCGAGAAGAGTAGCATCCCCGCATTATTTATCAGCACATCGACCTTGATGCCTCGCTGCTCGGTGTAGCCGAAAATCTTCTCGGCGGCATCAGCCTCGGTAAGGTCGGCATACAGCGGCTCAGCCACAACGCCATACTGTGCCGATAAATCGTTGGCTACCCGTATGTTATCATCCTTACGGTTGCTCACCACGATGATGTTCCAGCCTCTGGCTGCCATCTGGCGGGCGTACTCCAGTCCGATGCCCGACGAGCCGCCCGGTATAAGTGCGTAGTTCATTGCAGATTAACTTTAGCCATTCGTGCCGACATCTCGGCATAAGCCGCCTGCGTCAGCAGCCAGCTACGTTTATCCTCCTCACGTCGGTGCGAGAGGAACTTTCCAAACAAGCCGTGCTCGTCACGACCCATACTCCACGCATAGTCGAGCGAGCGATTTACCGCTTGCAGGTATGTGTCGTTCTCATCCTGCTCATACAACGCAATAAGACCTCGCAACATAACGGCGTCGAACCACACATCGCCCGACTCCATCATACGAAACTCCTGCTCGCCATCCTTCATCGGCTTAAACCATCGCTCGTAGCACCCTGCCGCCGTAGCCTGCGCCTGCTTCAGGAAGCGCTCCTCGCCCGTGAGGTCGTAGAGCATAGCCCCCGCCTCAATCATCTGACCGCTGTTGTATGAATATTTGGCACGACTGATGCGTCCCGTGAGTGACATATTGTCGAAGAAGAGGTCATCCTCCTCGTCGTGCAGCGTTGCGTAGCACCACGCATATAGCTCCTTGCCCGCCGTGAGGTAAGCCTCGTTCTTGGTAGCCTTGTAGAGCTTGAGCGCAGCAACCGAGGCGGGAGCATTTGAGCAGGCATTTTTCGAGTGTTTCTTTTGCTCGCACCAGTAGATGCCATCGCCCAGCACATCGTCACGTCCGCTCTCCACGAAGCGCCACGTCTGCTCGGCACGCTCCAGGTAGCGCTTCTCGCCCGATGAGTGGTAGAGGTCAACGAAGTCGATAACGAGCCAGATGTTATCATCATAGAAGCGGTCCGACTCGCCAACGGTGATGTACGACGAGTAGGCGTTCGGCTCACGTGTGGTGTCGAAATATTGGTCCAGACCGGCGATTACGTCGCTGTCGATAAATTTTAGATGCTCCTCGCTACCCGTTGCCTCGTACAGTGCCGAGAGCATTGACAGCGTACCCGAGTAGGGCCACAGATAGGAGTAGCGGTTGACCTGGTTATCTGTCCCCTCGGCGAGATATGTCGCTCGTGCGGCGGGGTCGATGGGGTGGTTCTCAGCCAGAAGTGGCGTCTCATCTACGTCGTAGAGCGTGTAGAGCGTCGCACGCATCTGCTCGGCACGCTCAAGATTGGGGTTGGGACGGTTGCACGCAACGGCACAGAGAAGCGTTGCGGCGGTGAGAATATGAATAATTTTCATAGCTATAAATTTTCGTTACTACGTACAAAAATAGTAAATTTGCTGTAAAGAATGAAACTATGGCAAAGGAGATAGAACGTAAATTCCTGGTAGAGGGCGATTTTATGCCCTTCGTTGAGAGCTCATCACGCATAGCGCAGGGTTATATCGCCCGCTCCGAGGAGCTGACGTTGCGTGTGCGCACACGTGATGACAAGGGTTATCTTACGATTAAAGGTCGCTCGGACAAGGCGGGTATGCGCCGTGATGAGTGGGAGTATGAGATTCCCGTAGAGGAGGCTCGTGAGCTGCTTCGCTTCAGCCGTGGCACTATTGATAAGACCCGCTACCTTGTGCCCGTTGGTTGCCACACCTTCGAGGTCGATTGCTTCTATGGCGAGAACGAGGGACTTGTGATGGCGGAGGTGGAGCTAAAGTCGGAGGATGAGAGCTTCGAGCGTCCTGCGTGGCTGGGTCGTGAGGTTACGGGCGACAGACGATACTACAATTCGCAACTGCTTAAAAACCCCTACACAAAATGGAGAGAGTAAATTTTTCGAGGCGCTTGCTACTGCTGTTGTCGATGCTGGTGTGTGGCTTCACGGCAACGGCACAAGAGGTCGATTTTGATAAGTGTATGGCTGAGTACGGCTTGGTTGACGTGCAGTCGCTCGACGAAAATATATTGGTCGAGCTGAAGTATGCCACCGAGGATAACTTCGTGGGTGAGAATATGTACGGCTCGCTCACTACGGCATACCTTGTGCCTCACTTTGCCCGTAAGGTGGTTGAGGCGCAACGCATTCTGCGTGAGCGCTATCCCCAATATTCACTGCTTGTTTACGATGCGGCACGCCCCATTAGCGTGCAACGCCGTATGCGCCGTGTGGTGGAGGGTACACCCTTGCAGATATATGTTGCCGATGGACAGAAGGGTGGTCGCCATAACTATGGCGTGGCGGTCGATTTGACTATCGTCGATGGCGAGGGCACGCCTCTGGATATGGGTGCTGGCTTCGACCACTTTGGTCGTGAGGCGTGGGTCGGAAATGAT
>JAFNUH010000104.1 GCA_017384185.1 Alistipes sp. | reverse complement strand
TCTTATATTTCAATAAATGGGGCTGGCTAATAGATGTAGATCGGAAACGGATTAATAAGTCTTTATTACAAAATATTATATAATAATTTATCTTGAATACTATTACTAATAAACAAGAATTGTTTATTGATACACTCATATTTAATTCCCAATTTATACGTCAGGGAATATCTGCCATTGTTTGGGATAATATCCTACAAGAAATTTATGATGGTAAGATTCCGTTAGAACATCAGCCTGCAAAAGCTCAGAAGATTCAGTGGGCTCTTGCTATTGAGAATATCATAAAGCAGTTTAACCATCGTAAACAACTTTCTACTGAGATTGCTGATATTTGGGCAAAAGAGGGAATTAAAACTTATGGTCTTAAAGGTTGGGCGTTGAGTACATATTATCCCAAACCTGAATTGCGTGAGTTTGGCGATTTTGATTGTTATTTAGGAGTAGATTTTGAACGAGGGAATCAAGTGGCGATAGCAAATGGGGCAAAATTTAATCCTCACGATTATCGCCATTCGCACATATATTATAAGGGACTCACAATCGAGAATCATCGCTACTTCCTACCTGTGCGAGGTAATGCACGTAACAAAAAATTAGAGCAATATCTTAGAGCTATTATTAGTTGTGATAAGCGAATTGAAGGATCGAATATTTACTATCCATCACCGCAGTTTCACTCATTATTTATAATCCTTCATATGTTGCAACATTTTCTATATGAAAATATTACACTTAGGCATATGTTGGATTGGGCATATTTTGTAAATGCCGAGAGGGAAAATATTGATTGGCGTGAGTTTAATATAAAATGCGACGAAGCGGGTGCTACAAGATTCGTTGAAGCGTTAAACTATATATGTACTAAACATATGGGTTTAAATATTGATGGAACGTTGCTAAAAGTAGATAATCGTTATGCCGATAAAATACTTCAAGATACATTGCAGCAATCATCTCAAAAGGTGTCAGGCATTAAGGGAATATGGCGCACTCGATTTATGAAAGTTCAAAATATTGTAGCGCAGCGTTGGAAATTTAATGAAATATATGATACTAATTTTATGTATTCAATCTGTCAAACGGCTGCAGGAATAGTATTTGATAGTAATGTGTAATTTTTGTACATAATTAAATATTAATGCCCTCCGTAAGACTATGTTCTACAGAGGGTATTAATTTTTGTTGATTATAATTTGTGCTATTCCATCTCCACGAGTGGGGCGTCCATCATTTCGGTGGGGTCGGTGCCGGGCTGGATGAGCTCCTCGTCGGTGTAGCCGAAGGTGCGCAGGTAGTCGTTTATTGCGATAACGATTTCGTCTCTCTGTGCATAGGCTGCCAAGTAGTACAATTCCATCAGGCTATCCATCTTATCCTGGATAATATTACCCACAAGATTTGCCTGCATACCGTCAAACTGGAGATAGTATTCAATATACTCGATAAGTGTCTGGAGGTAGTTCTGTAAGAGCTCATCACCCTTTTCCCACTCCTCCAGCGAGTAGTAACCCTCGATGAAGGGGTATGTATTTGCATCCGAGTAACGAATCTTGGGCGAGGGCAGCACCTCCAATCCTCTGTCAAGCAACTCCAGCGCCTTATCCTCCTTGCCCTCACGAATAAGCTGATTTGCCACACGAGCAAATGCCTCACGGGCACGTGATGCGCTGAGGTTATACTGCGTGAAGTGGTCCGCATTTACTCCATCTTCGGCAAGGTGTCCATAGCGGAAGGTATCTTTCAGTAGAGGATATGTCACATCGGTATCTATACGACCAATATCCCACGATGAGCGGTAGGGCGTAAGAATCGGTACAAGACGATATGCATAGCCGTCAAACTGGAGGTAGTCGAGCAGACCGAAGTCCTGCAGGATATATACCTGTGTGAAGCATATGGGACGATTCCAATCGAAGTTAGAGAGCAAATCCAAGAGCATCATCTCGCTCTTCTCGATGCGCTGCTTACGCTCCGCTATATTAATATATACGGTATCGACCATCAAATCCCTGTCCTCCTCCTTTACAATGCCCGAGGCTATGGCGTTATCCTTGTTTACGGGAATTGCTATGCGGCGTGCCGGAACATAATCCATCATCGTACCATCAACCAGAGGGAGCTTTGTTGATTCGTCCTCTCGTTTGATGAACTCCATCAACTCCTTAATATCTACCACACGGTCAACCCTCTCACGTACGGGCAGAGCATCGTTTACGAACGAATATTTACTGCTCGGAAGGGTAAACGGCACGGGCGCAGCATCGTTGGCTGCAGTCTTCATCTCGTCGATATACCACTCGCCACCCAGATAGCTTGAGTTCATAATTCTTACGTCGGGACGTACGCCATCTACCTCCTGGTTAAACCATAAGGGGAATGTGTCGTTGTCGCCGTAGTTGATTACGATGGCATTCTTGGGTAGAGATTGCAGGTAGTTCCAGCCTATATCTCGAGCCATTGTACGACCCGAGCGGTTGTGGTCATCCCAGTTCTCAGCCGCCAAAATCGAAGGCACGCTAAGGCTTATGACAATAGCTGCTACGGCAGCCGTGCGTATGCGCTTCTCGCCCAATGCAATTGTGAAGAGGTCGTAGAGTGCCAATACTCCCAAGCCAATCCATATACAGAAGGCGTAGAACGAACCTGCATATACATAGTCACGCTCACGAGGCTCGCCAGGGCTGGTGTTGAAATATACCACCAGGGCAATACCCATCATAATAAACAACCACATCACTACCGTAAAGTTACGCTGGTCACGGTTGAGCTGATAAATCAAACCCAACAGACCCAAGAGGAACGGCAGGAAGAAGTATGTGTTACGTGCTGGGTTGTTTGCCATCTCACTCGGCAGACCGCTCTGCGGACCGAGGTATATCTCGTCGAGAGCAGTTATACCCGATAACCAATTGCCGTGCGCTATGGTGTTCTCGTCAGCCTGTATATCGTCCTGACGACCTACGAAGTTCCAGAGGAAGTAGCGCCAGTACATATAATTGAGCTGGTAGGTGAAGAAGTAGTAGAGATTCTCGCCAAATGTAGGCTCTGTAAAACTCTCGCCCGTCACGTTGTCGTACACCGTGCGACCATAATCCAACACCTCACCACGAATAGGTTGCCCCTGCTCGTTGCGGATAATCTCGCCATTCTCGTCACGCATAACGTCGGTCTTTGTGCGGTATGCAGCCCACGGCTTATATGCCGCCTCGCCCTTCATCGAATTCCATAGGCGGGGGAAGAAGTGCTTAAACTCCGAAGGATATACGTAGTCGGTGAGCTGTACCACCTGCTCGTAGCGACCAGTCTCCTTGTCGTAGTGGTATGATGTGCTCTCTACTACGTCGTCAACGGGAGATGAGTAGTAAGGACCATACAACAACGGACGGTTACCATACTGGTCACGATTCAACACAGCCAAAAGGGCGTGGGGGTTGTTGGGATTATTACTATTCATCGGCGGATTCGCCACGGCACGAATCGTTACGGTTGCGTATGACGAGAAGCCGATAAGAATCATCGTCGTAGCGAGCAGCAACAGGTTTGTCAGTCGCTTTCCAGCTCTGTGCGTGCGGAATATAGCGTAGAAGAGAGCTGCAAACATAGCCAATGCAAAGACTACAATGCCGGTATTTACGGGCAATCCCAACGAGTTCACGAAGAATACATCCACCATAGCGCCGATATACACGGTGTAGGGGATGATAATGCCGTTGATAAAACCGAGGATAGCCAGCGCCAGCAACGTAGCGCATACGACACCCTTGAGGGTAATCTTATCGTAGCGGCGGAAGTAGTAGATAAATACCAACGCAGGTATTGTAAGCAGGTTCAGGATGTGAATACCAATCGATAGACCCATAAGGTAGGCGATAAGCACAATCCATCGAGACGAGTGGGGCTCATCAGCCTGCTCCTCCCATTTGAGCATCAACCATACGACGAGTGCCGTGAACATCGACGATTGAGCATATACCTCACCCTCTACTGCCGAGAACCAGAATGTATCGGTAAATGTGTATGCCAACGCACCCACAGCACCAGCACCCAGAACGGCAATCTTATTGGCATCGGTGAAGGCTCTGCCACCCGCCGTGAGCATACGGCGAGCGATGTGAGTGATTGTCCAGAAGAGGAACAAGATACAGAATGCGCTCGACAGACAGTTCATCGCATTTACCATATGCGGAACGTAGTGTGTCGAGGGGGCGAACATCGTAGCGATACGTGCCAAGAGCATAAACAGAGGCGCTCCGGGCGGGTGTCCCACCTCCAATTTGTATGATGTAGCGATAAACTCGGCGCAGTCCCACAGGCTCGACGAGGGTTCCATCGTAAGCAGATATGTGGCAGCGGCAATAGCGAATACTGCCCATCCTACC
>JAFNUH010000103.1 GCA_017384185.1 Alistipes sp. | reverse complement strand
CCGTTATAAGCCAAGATACCACCCCAATAGTATGCGTCGCCATAGGCGTAGTTGAGCGCACCATCCTTGTCGGGGAATACTCCACCCTGACCCAACTGACGCACGAAGGCATCGTTGATTGAGCGATAGGGGAAGCTCGAAGCGGGGCTCTGCGAGGTGTAGCCGTAGTTATAGTTAAGGTCGGCAACACGGTTGTAGCCGATACCGAAGTTGAGGCTTACCAGAGAGCCTTCGCCCTTCTCAATGAGGTTTATCACAGCACCGAGGTTTGCCATCGAGAAGCGGCTGAGCGAGTTCTCGCCGTGCGCCTGAGCGCTATTCTCGGCATTGATGAAGCCCATCATCGGGGTGATTGATATCTCGTTCGAGCGATACATACCCAAACCTGCGGGGTTGATACCCATAGATGCGAGGTCGCCACCGAGCGAGGTGAAGGCACCCGCCATAGCCATCGAGCGAGCTGTGCCGAAGCCGAAGTCGGTCTGCGAGAGGGTGTAGATATCGTTAGACATCATACCGTCACGGTCCATCAGAAGACCACCAAAACGGTACTGTGCCGAAGCCACCGATGCGCCCACAACCATAACTGCGAGCAGCAGCGACTTAAAGAGAGTGTTTGAAAATCGTTTCATCTTGCACACGTTTAAGACCCGTGCGGGTCTATATTATTATTGTGTTATCTGCCTCGTGAGCCACTGCTACGTGAGCCGCCGCCACTTGAGAAGCCACCGCCACTGCGTGAGCCTCCACCCATAGAGCCTGAGCTGAACGATGAGCCTGAGCTCTGGTTATAGCTTTGCGAGCGTGATGTGGTGGTGCGCTGCGTTGCAGAGTTGTTGCTCGGACGTGTAGCGTTGCTCGGAGTGTAGCTCTGACGCTGAGTGTTATTGTTGCGTCCGATGCCCTGCGAGCGACCCGCCGAGTTAGGTGCGGGACGGTTAAGGTTAGCTGCGCTGCCACTACCACGTGTTGACTCGCCATATACCTTGCCTGTGCTGGGTGAGCGGTAGGGGGTAGAGTGTGCCGAGCCACGATTTACGAGCGAGCGTGAGCGAGGTGCAGGACCGTAGCTGTCACGGGGAGCGTTGCCACGTGAGCCGTAGTAGCTACCGCCACGATTCCAATAGCCGCCACCGCCGCCAAGGTGAAGACCGCCACCATAGTGAGGACCTCCGATGTGGTGGTGATGGTGGTGATAGGGGTAGTGGTAGTAGTGTCGCCAAGGACGGTAGTAGCCGCCCCAACCCCACCAGAGGTTAAGACCCCAGCCTGAGCCGTAGCAGATATTCCAATTCCAATCGTACCACGAGTAGTGGGGGAAGCCCCACGATGAGTAGTACCAGGGGTCGTAAACCACCGAGTTCCAGCCGTAGTACCAGGGCGAGTGTACGAGCATCGTAGCGTTTGTAGCACCCCACGTGCCGAACATCGAGGTGATGTAGCGAGGCTCAACCCACACCTGTGAACCCGACACCATCACGTTGTAGATGGCGGGGTCGTAGGCTGTAACATACATATAGTCACCGCCATAGCGCAGGTTAAAGTAGCTCGACGGCATACGGTAGGTTGCCGACTTGAAGCCCAGCAGACGACGAGCATAGGCGCTCTCGTAGTCGTCGGCGAGGTAGCTATCGTAGATGTTTGTAGAGCGTGCGGCGTTATCGTCAACGATAATCACGCCGTCGCTATCGGTGCGAGTGCCAGCCTGCGCCTGGGCGAGTCCCAGCTCAGCGAGCTGAGCCTCCAACTCCGCCTGACGTGCTGCTGCCTCGGCTTGACGAGCCTCCGCCTCGGCACGGCGTGCCTCAGCCTCAGCCTTCTGACGATTGGCAATAGCCACACGGTCGTGTGTAGCATATAGGTCATCGTATGCGCTGCTCGAAGTGTAGAGTGTAGAGCTGCAACTTGTTGCCACGATGGCTGCGGCAGCTACAAACAAAAGTCTGTGAAGTGTTCTCATAGCATACATTTGGTTAATCTCTGTTAAGTCTGCAAGGTGCGGAGCCGTCGCTCCTTTTTTAATATAACGTATCGATGCAGGCTTTTAGTATGTGTCGGCACTTATTGGCTGGGCGACAAGTAGTGTGCCGCAGGCGTAGTCCGACTTGCAAATATAAATATTTGGCAGATATTTGCAAAATTTGGGCACCCTTTAACACTAAATCCCGTGCGGCAGCCTAAACGGCAGGTTTGACGTTTTTCTTTTACTCTTTACCAAACTCCGAGGGGGCTTGGTAGATGCTGATGCCAAACAGGGGTGCCAGCGCCACCACGTGCGAGATAATCTCGCTCTGGAGATTCTCGTAGGGTATCCAATTAACATCAGCCGAGAAGCAGTAAATCTCTACGGGCAGACCCCACTGCGAGGGCTGTAACTGGCGCACCATAATAATCATATTGGGATTGACACGGGGGTGGTGCAGCAGGTAGTTATTCACGGCACGCATAAAGAGGTCGAGGTTGGTCAGCACGCCATCCTCGGCACTGCGGGTGGAGATAGACTCAATCATCTCACGTGCCACACCCTCCTGGCGCAGGGCTGCGATAAAAGCCTCGTCGGCAAACTTTATGCTGCGCATATCGACATTAAGCGAGCGTTTGATGCGGCGACCGCCCGATGCTCGCATTGCCTGCCAATTATTAAAAGGCTCGCTGATAAGCACATACGGGGGCAGGGTCTGCAAGGTCTTATCCCACGCACGCACCTTGATGGTTGTGAGCGACACCTCCTCAACCTCGCCATCGACACCACGCTGTGGCAGTGAAATCCAATCGCCCACCTTGAGCATATTATTAGCCGAGAGCTGCACGCCCGCAACCAAACCCAGGATGCTATCCTTGAAAATCAACATCATAACCGCCGCCGAAGCACCCAAACCCGTAAGCAGCAGGGCGGGCGACTTGTTGATAAGGATTGAGATGATGAGTATAGCGCCGATACCTATGACGATGCCCTGACCCGTCTGCATCAGACCCTTGATGGGCTTGCCGTGCCAGGCGGGGCGCTGCTCGGCGATGTCGAACAACACCTTGAGCAGGGCATTGACGAAGCGTATGCACGAGATAACCATCCACACCTCGACACCACGTTTGATGATGTCGTACATATCGTCGCTCGTACCATCCAAGGTGAAGAAGGCGATAGGCATAAGGATGTAAATGATGGTGGGTGTGATGAAGTTGCAGAGGTGGCGCATAACTCGTTTATCGAAGATGTGGTCATCCCACGTAGCCTTCGTGCGACTGACGATATGGCGCAAAATGTGGAGCAAAATCACACGCACAACAAGGTCAACCGCCAAGGCAAAAACGACGATAAAGAGCAGCAACACCCAACGGTTGAGCGAGTCGAGCATATCGCCCGAATAGCCCAACCAGATGAGTATGCGCTCGACAAAATCCTGAAAAAAGAGACTTATGCTCTTCATATCTTATACTTAAAATTACTCTACGTTATAACCCGTAACGACAACCTTGGGCTGACAGCCACGTGTATCCTCGTCCTTGAAGTGGAAGGTAATCTGCTTCTTCTCGGCGGGCAGCAGCGAGAAGTAGTTATCGGAGTAGAAGATGGGCAGAATCTGGTCGCCATCCTCCTTGCCAACAACATTTACACGCACCATAAGGGCGGGCGTTGCCGT
>JAFNUH010000102.1 GCA_017384185.1 Alistipes sp. | reverse complement strand
TATATCTTTGGGAAATATTTGCGCAAACCTATGAACATAAAACAAATCAAATCTGAGATAGAGAAACTATCGCTTATGCTCTCTTCGTGGGAGGGAGCCGAGCAGGTTTCGACCATTGAGCGAGACATCGTTCTCGATAAATTGAAGGCGATATATAACGCCGTGCGTTTCGATGAGGTTATCGAGCCGAGCGCACCTGTTGTCATACCTCCCGTTGCACCTGAGCCAGCTACCGAGACCAAAGAGGAGGAGGCTGAGAGCGACGAGAAAGAGGTAGAGGTAGAGATTATCTTTGCCGAGGATGAATTTTCAGAGGAGGAGCTTATTGACGAGGAGCCTGCGGATGAGAATCCCGTTTCGGACTTTATTGCCGCTACCGTTGCAAGCGCCCTTACAGACGTTACAGCTAATGAGGAGATAGCAGAGGAGCCTGTGCCCGTTGTTATAGCTGAACCTGAGTCTATTGTGGCACCAGAACCTATTGCACCTATCATTGAGGAGGTTGCAACGGAGGAGCCTGCGCCCGTTATTGTAGCCGAGCCGGAGCCTATTGTGGCACCAGAGCCCGTTATCGAGACTCCGATTGAGAAGCCAGCTGAAAAACCCGCCGAGGAGCCTAAGCGTCCGATGGATAGCCTCTTTAATATGGATGAGGTACGCCGTCAGCCTCGCTCGAAGCATCAGCGTATGATGTCAATCTACAACAACAGCCAACCACGCCAAGAGAAGGTCGTTGATATATCAAAGATTTTCAATATGGATATTGACGAGCCTGAGGAGTCAAAGCCAGCAGAGGTCGTAGCAAAACCTCAACCCAAAGAGGTGGTAGCAAAGAGCGCTCCCGCTCCCGCTGTAGAGGAGAAGCCAGCAACATTGGCAGATGCTATACCTGCACCCCAGACCTTGGCAGATACGCTGGCTGCACCCACACCCCTTGCCGATGAGATTAACCACTCTCGCCTGCGCTCACTACGCAACGGCATAGGTCTTAACGATAAATTCTTGATGATTCGTGACCTGTTCGATGGCGATGGCGATGCATACGAGGAGGCTATCAATGCTTTGGACGAGTTGGAGACCTTAGACGATTGTATGATTCACATCATCGAGAACTATGCGTGGAATCCCGACTCAGAGGGCTCAAAATTTATTATGCAGCTCTTGGAGCGCAAACTATCGTAACAGATGTCAAAATTATACATAGTCCCCACGCCCATCGGCAACTTAGATGATATAACACTTCGAGCCATAAAGACTCTCGAAGCGGCTGACTATATCTTGGCAGAGGATACCCGCACTACGGCATTTCTGCTAAAGCATCTGGGCATAGAGAAAAAGCTCTACTCACACCACAAGTTCAACGAACACGCAACGGCGGCATCTGTTGCCGAGGCAATCGGCGAAGGTCGCACCGTAGCTCTTGTTTCGGATGCTGGTACGCCAGGTATTTCCGACCCAGGCTTTCTGCTGGTGCGCACCTGCGTAGAGGCAGGTATTGAGGTGGAGACGCTCCCCGGTGCTACGGCACTTATCCCAGCTTTGGTGCAGAGCGGCTTCCCGTGCGACAGATTCTGCTTTGAGGGTTTCCTGCCACAGAAAAAGGGTCGTACAAAACGCCTGCAAGAGCTTTCAGAGGAGCAGCGCTCAATAATATTCTACGAATCGCCCTTCCGTGTTGTGAAGTGCCTCGAGCAACTCGCCGAGGTATTTGGTGCCGAGCGCAAGGTTTCTGTCTCTCGAGAGCTTACAAAGAAGTTTGAGCAGACCGTTCGTGGTACTATTGCCGAGGTTTTAGAGCACTTCCGTGAGCACGAACCTAAGGGCGAGTTTGTAATTGTTGTGGCAGGATGCCCCAAGCCCGAGAAGGAGGCAAAGCGCAACCGCTACCGCAAGGAGGATGATGAGGAGTAAAAGATGAGTAATCAAGAGAATAATCTTTCATTCGTGCAACGCCTCAGCCTTGAGGCGTTGTGGATTGTATGTCGTGGCTTTGCGCTACTACCCCACTGCATACGCCACTACATATTTGGCACGATGTGTCATTTAATACTCTGCTACGTAATACGTTACCGTCGCAAAGTAATAATGGATAACTTGCGTCGCTCATTCCCTGACAAAAGCGAGAAGGAGCTTTGCAAAATATGCCGTGGCACATATCGCAATCTTTCTGAGCAAATAATAAATACGATAAGTCAGGCAGGCGTGAGCGACAAAACACTTATGCACCGTATGAATGT
>JAFNUH010000101.1 GCA_017384185.1 Alistipes sp. | reverse complement strand
GAGCGACGATACTCACTCAGTCGCTCGATGGTCTTCTCGGGTATATTGTTATTTACGGTAGCCATTTTACTCGAGGGTTATTGTGTAGTTACTATTGTAGTTAACACGTACCCACTCCTGATTGATATAACGCTCACCATTCTCGCCGCCTACAAACTTATATGTAGTCTGTAGCGGAGTGTAACGCTTGTCGAGCATCTTATAATCTATATCGCCACGCATACCTGCGCAGAAAATCATAGCGGTGTCGTAACCACGATATGCGTACAACGAGGGCAATGCGCCATAAGCCTCAATATAGCGGCTATCGAACTCTCGAACTGCCTTTGAATCACGCTTAGCGTGGTATGTCGAAATCATCACAACGTTGTTGTTGAAGTACGATGTGTGGTCAATATTGTTGAATCTACCCCAACGTGATGTACCCAAAACAACATACTGAGCGCTCGGCTCACTACGGTCTGTGAGAGCAACCTTTGACGAAGATATTGTTCCCAGGATGCGGTCAACGTCGGTCTCGGCATTTGCCAACACGATAAACAGGCAAGGCTTCTCGCTCTTTAGTATGTCGTCCATACTCTCGATTGGCTTCGCCTCGGCGTTGCGAGGTGTAAAGGTCGATTTCTGGTCTGCGAATGAGTAGTTATAAGCTGCATAGGGACGACCGTGAAGCTCTCGCAGAATCTCCTGCTCAAACTCCTTGTCGTTCGATGATGCATAGATAAGATAGATATCTCTGCCACCATCTACCAGGTTGCCAATCTTCTCGTACTTCTTCTCAACGGCGGGTGATAGCTGGTACAATACAGGGCTCTGCACAGCCGTAATATTTGCCAGAGGAGATACCACCGGCACAGAGTGCTTATGAGCATACTGCAATACGGGGTTAAGCTCATCCTCATATACGGGACCAACGATAAGGTTTGTACCCTCAAACATCGTGCTGCCAACAATCTGCTGTACCTTTAACTGGTCGTGAGCAGTGTTATAGACCGTGAGTTTTGTGTCACCGTTGTACTTTTCCTTCACATCATCCAATCCCAACAGGAAGCCCTGATAGAACTCTACATAGCTTGCATTTGGCTTAGAGTTGATATTCATCGGCAACATAAGTGCAACGTTGAGTGGCTGCATAGCATCTAATCGCTGGAATGTTATGTCAATATTGGCACCCTGAAGCGTTGTATTATCAGCAACTGCCGTCTGCTCTTCCTCCTGCTTAGCTCGTGGGATACGGATTATAGCACCCGCCTTAAGACCCTGCGAAAGGTCGTTCAACTGAGCAAACTCAGCCTCGGTAATACCATAACGTCGAGAGAGAGAATATACCGTTTCACCAGGCTTTACAACGTGGTGGTCGTAGCCGTCGTCATCGGTTGCCTTGTTGAGATTATCGGCGTACTCCGCCATCTCAGCTTGTGCCTGCTGCTCATTAGATGAGCCCATAGCATTGCGGCGAATCCACAAAGTCTCGCCAATAGTCAATGCCTGCGGATTTACCGAAGGGTTGTCCTCTCGCAACTGAGCAACTGAGATATTATAGTCACGGGCAATAGCATAGAGTGTCTGACCTGCCAATACCTTGTGAGTGATGAAATCCTTCTTGCGTTTCTTCTCGGTGCGAGCATTGTTTATAGCCGACTCAGGAACGGGAATCTTTACCGTCTGGTCAATGCGCAATCCATCAGCCACGCCCGGGTTACACTCTTGGATAGTGCTCTCTCCCACCTCATATTTCTTGGCTATTGAGTAGAGCGTATCGCCCGACTTGACGGTGTGAACATAGTACTTCTTGCCATTGATAAAGACAATGACGGGAGACTTCTCCACGGGCATAAACTCTACGGCAGCAACCGTGAGGGTCGAAAGAAGCAATCCTGCAGTAATTATTCTCTTAAAAATCTTCATATCCAAATCTTTGCACGAACCCTTGTCGTACATTGGGTTTAACACATCTTGTTGTCACGGAAACGAATCTCCGTAATAACCTTCTTTGTATAGAGCGGGAAGTCGCCATTCATCATCCACGCATAGTAGCTCGGCTCCTCCTGGAATACTTCGCTTACGACACGTCCCTTGTGTTTGCCGAAGCTAAACACCTCCTCGCCCTTCTCGTTATAGACAATACGACCGGCATAGTCCACCGTCTCGCCACGAGCAGAGAACTCGGCAAGAGCCGCCACGTCGTTCTGCAAATCGGGATAGCGGTCCAGCTGCGCCATCAGCACCTCGTAGGTAGCCTTCGTATCTGCCTCGGCAGAGTGTGCGTCGGTAAGCTCCTTGTCGCAGTAGAACTTGTATGCCGCAACGAGTGTGCGCTGCTCCATCTTATGAAAGATGTTCTGCACATCGACAAACTTACGCTTTTTGAAATCGACATCCACACCTGCACGCAAAAACTCCTCGACAAGCATTGGCAAATCGAAGCGGTTAGAGTTGAAGCCGCCGAAGTCGCACCCCTCGATAAACTGTGCCAACGACTTTGCAATCTGCGCAAATGTAGGCTCACTCTTCACATCCTCGTCGGTGATGCCGTGGATGGCAGTAGCCTGCTCGGGGATATGCATCTGCGGGTTGATAAGGCGAGTACGTGTTATCTCGTCGCCATTGGGCATAACCTTCACCATCGAAATCTCGACGATGCGGTCTTTGGCTGTATCAACGCCCGTTGTTTCCAGGTCGAAGAAAACAATCGGGCGTTTAAGGTTTAGTTTCATCTGTTACGTTTTACGCATTAATCATCATCGGCATCAGCAACATAAGCGTCTCGCTTGAGGGCTGATTGTCGTAAACAGGCTTGAATACACCTGCACGGGTAGAGTCTGCCAACTCGACAACTACCGTAGGAGTGTCGATATTTGAGAGAATCTCCACCAAGAAAGTTGACTTGAAACCGATGGTTACGGGCTGACCGTCGTAGCTGCAAGAGATAGTCTCGTTAGCCGATACTGAGAAGTCAATATCCTGCGCAGTGAGGTTTACCTTGTTGTCTGCAATATCCATACGGATAAGGTTTGTAGAGGGGTTTGAGCAGACTGCTACACGCTTAATACCGTTTACAAACTCAACACGGTCAATCAAAACCTTATTGGGGTTTGCTGTGGGGATTACAGCGTTATAGTTGGGGTAATTACCCTCGATAAGACGGCAAACGAGCTTGAAGTTCTTGAGCTCGAAGGTTACGTTCTTTGCATCGAAAGCTACGTTTACGGGCTCCTCCTCCTTTGCCAGCAGGGCCTTCAAAAGGTTTGCGGGCTTCTTAGGCAAGATAAATGACGATGTGATGTCGCTGCTGTTCTCTGCGTTGTACTTAACCAACTTGTGAGCATCTGTTGCAACAAATGTAAGAGCCTCGGTCGAGAAGTCGAAATATACACCATTCATCACGGGGCGCAACTCGTCGTCAGCCGTAGCGAAGATAGTCTTGTTAATGCCGTTTACCAAAAGGTCAACATCCAATGTGATATTTTTGCGCTCATTACCCAGAGTCTGCACCGCAGGATAGCTTACTGCGCTTGCACCGGGGATTGAGAGGTGACCGCTTGCCCAAGTAATCTGAATCTCCCAAGTAGTGTCGTTAACCTCGATAACGAGAGGCATCTCAGGGAACTCCTTCAATGAGTCGAGCATCAACTTGCCAGGTGCAGCAATAACACCCTCACGCTCTACATTGTCAACGGTGATTGAGCCGATGAGTGTAGTCTCCAAATCTGAGGTTGTAACGGTCAACTCGCCATCCTTGAGCTCCATAAGGAAGTACTCCAAGATGGGGAGAGAACTCTTATTGCTGATTACCTTACCTGTTGTCGCCAAGAGCGACAGAAGTGCTGAACTTGATACTGTAAATTTCATTTTTGTTATGTTTTCGTTATTATATTTTCAAATAAATTCTTTTCGTTAAAATTTGTTTAGCAGCTCTTGCTATTATTGCTACTACTCTATTCGAGCGCTGCCAGCTTATCCAGCGCCATACGAATCATTCGCTCAACGAAGGGCTTGTAATCTGGCTGAGCCTGCTTTGCTACTCGCTGGGCAATAATTGTACAGATGGTTGTGGCACGGTGCCCCATCAACTTAGCCAAACCAGCCAATGCCGAGCCCTCCATCTCAAAGTTTGTTATACGACGACCGTAATAGCGCCACGACTCAATCTTCTCGTTAAGATTACAGTCGGCGGGTTGCAGACGCACATATCTACCCTGAGGTGCGTAGAAGCCTGGTGCTGCGATGGTGATACCCTCCTTCACGGAGTCTTTGAAGTGCTCCCAAAGCTCCTGGTCGGCATCAATGAAGTATGGCGGAGCCAATACGTTGCTCCACTGGGTATGCTCCATAAACGAGCGCTCCATCTCCAAATCACACACCTCGTTGCGACCTGCATAGTATCCGAGCAGTGAGTCAAAACCCACAGATGTGCGGGCGAAGATAATATCTCCCACCTCGATGTCGGCTTGCAGGGCGCCTGATGTGCCTAAGCGCACTAAAGTCAAACGACGGAAATCACTCTTTATGGTGCGAGTGGCGAAATCAATGTTTGCCAAAGCGTCAAGTTCGGTCACAGAAATATCAATATTTCCGATGCCGATACCCGTTGACATAACCGTCATTCGCTTACCCTTGTAGCTACCCGTTACGCTCTTGAACTCACGGTTTGATGCTTCACACTCTACGCTGTCGAAATATGCTGCAATCATCGCTACACGGGCAGGGTCACCTACCATTATCACGGTATCAGCGAGCTGCTCGGGTTTCAAGTGAAGGTGGAATATTGTACCGTCACTATTGATAATCAATTCCGAAGAGGGTATTACTCTTTGCTGCATATGATAAATTTTCGTGGTTTGACTTTTTTATATGGCATAAAAGTAATATATTTACATCGAATTACAAAATAAAACTACTTTTTTTTAATAGAAGTATAATTACTAAAACAAGATAAAATGACTCTAATTAAATCTATTTCTGGTATCCGTGGAACAATCGGTGGTGAGCAGGGCGATAACCTGACTCCTATCGACATTGTGAAGTTTACAACAGCTTATGCTCGCTTTATGAGCGAGAAGCACGGCGGCAAGCGTCTAACCATTGTTGTTGGTCGTGATGCACGAATCTCTGGCGAGATGGTCAATGATATTATCGAGGGTACGTTGCTCGGATGTGGCGTTGACGTGATTAATGTGGGTCTCTGTACTACTCCTGGAACAGAGATGGCAGTTATTACACATAAGGCAGACGGTGGTATTATCATCACCGCTTCACACAATCCCAAGCAGTGGAACGCCTTGAAACTTTTGAACGAGAAGGGTGAGTTTTTGAATGATGCTGAGGGCAAGCGTGTGTTGGCTTTGGCGGAGGATGAGGCGTTTGTTTTCCCCGAAGTTGATGGCATTGGAAAGGTCGTTTTGCGAGAGGATTTCAACCCTACACATATCGAGCAGGTATTAGCTCTTGAGATGGTTGATGTAGCAGCTGTTAAAGAGCGCAGATTCAAGGTTGTAGTTGATGCCGTAAACTCTATCGGCGGCGTCGTTATTCCCGAACTTTTGCGTGCCTTGGGTTGCGATGTTGTGGAGATTAACTGTACACCCGACGGACACTTTGCGCACAACCCCGAGCCGCTGGCTGAGCACCTTACTGACATCTCTCGTGCCGTTATTGAAGAGGGTGCAGATTTGGGTGTTGTTGTCGATCCCGATGTTGACCGTCTGGCATTGGTAAACGAGGATGGTACGATGTTTGGCGAGGAGTACACACTGGTTGCCGTTGCTGATTATATCTTGTCTCACACGGCTGGTAATACAGTCTCTAACCTTAGCTCGTCACGTGCATTGAGCGATGTGACTAAGGCTCACTGTGGAGAGTATAGCGCATCGGCAGTTGGCGAGGTAAACGTAGTAACAAAGATGAAGGAGGTAGGTGCTGTGATTGGCGGCGAGGGTAATGGTGGAGTTATCTACCCTGCTCTTCATTATGGTCGTGATGCGCTTGTTGGTGTGGCATTGTTCTTGACTCATCTTGTGAAGAAGGGTTGTACGATGACAGAGCTTCGAGCAACTTACCCTGCATACTACGCATCGAAGAATAAAATCCAGCTCACGCCTGAGATTGATGTAGATAAAGTATTGCGTGAGATGAAGGAGCGTTATGCTAATGAGAATGTGAACGATATAGATGGTGTAAAGATTGATTTCCCCGAGAATTGGGTACACCTTCGCAAGTCTAATACCGAGCCTATTATTCGTGTCTATACCGAGGCTAAATCGGCAGACGAGGCTGATGCTTTGGCGCAGCGTATTATGGGCGAGATAAAGGATATTTGTGGTCTATAAAATCTTAAAACTATATTTATATAAATGGAAAAAGTACAAAATTATATTGACGCCAATAAGGAGCGTTTCCTGAGCGAGTTGTTTGACCTGTTGCGCATCCCCTCAATCAGCGCACAGTCGGAGCATAAAGGCGATATGGTCAAGTGTGCCGAGTGGTTGGCTGCTGCCTTGGTGGAGGCTGGTGCTGACCGTGCAGAGGTGATGCCTACCGATGGCAACCCCGTAGTATATGCTGAGAAGATTATTGACCCTGCGGCAAAGACTGTGTTGGTTTATGGTCACTACGATGTTATGCCCGTTGACCCTCGTGAGGAGTGGCGCACAGAACCCTTCGAGCCCGTGATTAAGGATGGTCGCATCTGGGGTCGTGGTGCTGATGATGATAAGGGTCAGCTCTTTATGCACGCCAAGGCATTTGAGGCTATGTGTGCAACAGATTCTCTCCCCTGCAACGTAAAGTTTATGCTTGAGGGCGAGGAGGAGATTGGCTCACCCAGCCTCTATAAGTTCTGTGAGGATTATAAGGAGATGTTGAAGGCTGATATTATTCTCGTATCAGATACTTCGATGATTTCGATGGATACACCCTCTATTACCTGCGGTTTGCGTGGTCTTACATATATGGAGGTCGAGGTTGTTGGTCCTAACAAGGATTTGCACTCGGGTCTCTTTGGTGGTGCCGTGGCTAACCCTGCAAATGTATTGACACGCCTCGTATCGTCATTAGTGGACGACAACGGTCGTGTTACCATCCCTGGTTTCTATGACGATGTTAGTGAGTTGACACCCGCCCAGCGTGAGGCAATTAATCAGGCTCCCTTAAACTTTTAGAATTATAAGAAGGCTCTCGATATAGACGAGGTCGAGGGTGAGGCTGGCTACACCACTATTGAGCGCACGGGCGTTCGTCCCTCGTTGGATGTGAATGGTATCT
>JAFNUH010000012.1 GCA_017384185.1 Alistipes sp. | reverse complement strand
GAGGAGCGCATCCTCACCGCAGAGTACAACACCAAACTCTGCGAAATATCCCTAATGCAAATTAGTGGTAATATTCTCAACTACCTCGAGAAGTAGAGTAAAAAAACGCAGAAAATTTTCTGCGTTTTTTTTATATCATAATTTTACCACCCTACTCCATTTCGTGGCTGATGGGGGCGATTTCGGCATTGACAAATTTTACTAAATCTGTGGGAGCGATGCGAATTTGGAGACCTCGCACGCCGGCACTGATATAGATAAAGGGATGGTCATTGCACGTGGTGTGTATATAGGTCGGAAAGCGCTTTTTCATACCTATGGGCGAGCAGCCGCCACGGATATATCCCGTTGTTGGCAGTAGCTCCTTCATCGGCAGCATCTCAACCTTTTTATTTCCCGACACACGTGCCGCAGCCTTCAGGTCAACTTCGTGATTACCAGGCACAACACAAACCAGAAAACCATTGCGGTCACCCGTCAGAATCAAAGTCTTAAAAACCGTTGCAATATCCTCGCCCAGCTGCTCTGCCACGTGCGTAGCGGCAAGGTCATTTTCATCCACCTCATAGGGTATCAACTCGTATTGAATCTTCGCCTTATCGAGCAGACGGGCGGCGTTGGTCTTATCTATTTTTTGTTTTGCCATAATCGTATTTTTCGCAAATTTACAGAAAATTCCCTCCACAAAGAAATATACGCTGCAACCATTTTTTGTATCTTTACAAAGAAAACCATATATTTGTGTATATGAAACATCTTCTACATATAGTTATCTTGACCGCAGCTTTGCTTCTCGCAGGGTGTGCAGCCGACCGTTCGCCTCGCACCTTGGCTAAGCATTTCTATAAGTCAATCGCCAATCAGGAGTTTGACAAGGCGTTATCATACACCACATTAGCCGAAGATATAGACATAGAACTATATCACGCCATAATGAATAAGGTAAGCACATCAATAGACGCTAAGGGTGGCGTGAAGAAGATTGAGGTTGTTGATGAGCAAATCGCCGAAGATGGAACAAGTGCCGTTGTTGCACTCACCATAACATACGCCGACGGCTCAACCGACAAAGAGTATTGCGACGTAATTTTCAAAGATGATAAATGGGTTGTAGATGTTGACCTATACGCTAAATAGAATACTACCCTACTTTGCCGTTTTGCTCGCACTCGCTACACTTAGCTGCGATAAGAGATCACCTCGGACACCTGCCAAACCCGAAATTCCAACAACAGAAATACGCTCGTGCGATTTGGCTTTTCGATTGGGGCGGTCGATTGAGAGTAGCGTCATCGCATCTCAGGGCAACTATTCGCACATAGGAGTTATCATCGAAAGAGATTCCGCTCGTCTTGTAGCGCATATCGAGCCATCACGTGAAGGGAGTGAGCTGACAAGATATGAGAGCGTGGAGGAGTTTTTCCATCCCGACAGAGCCTCTGCGGGGTGCGTGATACGCATCGACGAATTGGATTCTGTGCAACGTCGTAAAATAGAGAGTTATCTACTCGCCTGTAAGGATATAACTTTTGACCACGACTACACCCTCTCCGACACAACGCAGATGTACTGCACCGAGCTTGTGCATCGTGCCTTAATGACCGCAAATATAGACCTCACACACGGCATTAGACACAATGTCCCCATAGCCAAAGAGTATGTTATTTTACCATCGGATATGCTTCAGAATGAAAGGCTCACAAAAGTTTGGAGCTACTAATTTCGGGCACGATAATCCTTGCGCCACAGCTGGTAGCTATTGACAATATTTTGCCACACGATATACGCCGTTGGCGCTACTGACGATACAGGGTCAAGGAATGCCTGCGACAACCACACCGCCAGCACCGTATTCTTCTGACCAAGCGATTGACCTCCCGCCACCGTATCGCCATACTTGCGTCCAATCCAGCGTCCAACGCCAAACTGCACAAGACATATAACCAATGCAACAATAGCCAACATTATCTCCGTCTGGCGATTAGCCTCCTTATGGTCGATTATGAAGCAGGTCGTACGCCCCACTATAACCATCAACGACAGCAACCATATGTAGAACGATATTTGGCTATGAGCAGCCACCCACGCACCAACCTTGGGCAGAGCAAACCGGCAGAGCTGACCCGCAACAAATGGAGCAATGAGCAATGGTGCGACACGTTG
>JAFNUH010000100.1 GCA_017384185.1 Alistipes sp. | reverse complement strand
TAATATAGTGGTGGTGCATAATATTGACATTCCTCCTAAATCCCCCTTTGGGAAAGGGGGACTTCGGTCGCTACGCTCCTTTATTAAGGGTTATATGGGTAAGTAATCGGGTTCCGAGAATTATATGTAAAGCCTTCCCGCTTGGGAGGGCTTTTTTTACCCTTAATATAGTGGTGGTAAATATGTTAGACAAAAAAAAGCGACTCCATAGGGGGTCGCTTTTTTATTAACTATGTTATAAAAATTACTCTTTCTGCTGCATCAGCTCGTTGATGTTCTTTAGCACCTTGTCGGTATCACGAATGACCTTGAAATGAGCCTTCAAACCGATAATCGCACCGATAACACCACCCACACATCCTCCAATAAGAAAACCCTCAGCATATTCCAGCATACGTTGTGCATCATAGTAAAGGAAGTAACACCACACAAAGAGCACAGGTATTGAGAATAGGTGGTAGCGACTGTAAATTTTACGAAAACGAATCAGTCGCTGTGATATATCCACCAGATTACCATTTGCAACATCTATTGAGCGTATTCCCAAATGAGCATAGATGGTTACTGCCGCACAAATTGCAAGCATTATGGCTGTTCCAATGACAAAGCCATCGCTAAATCCGAAACGATGAAACACAAATGTACAATACACCACGGCAAAGATGCCAAATATGCCCCATTTAGTACCCGCTTTATTGAGCTTATAGATTCCCTTCTGTGCCGCCTCGATGATGGCTCGCTCCGATATAATCTGCTGGCGCAACAACTTCTCCTTCAGAAGTGCTATCTGCTCACGCATCTGCTCAAATTCGATATGTTCTCTATAATCCATTCTATTTCATTGTTTTAAGTTGTTCCTTGATTCTGTACAATCTCACCGACACGTTCTTCTCCGAGATACCCACTATGGCACCAATCTCTTCGTATGACATATTCTCCAGCCACAGCAAGATGATAGCCCTGTCAAACGGACCCAGACGGTTTATGCGTTCGTGCAACATCTTGATTTGCTTTGTATCACGGTCCGAATCGTTATAGAGGTCGATATCCATCTCAAGCGGGAGCTTCGAGCGGCGGCGCTTCTTACGGTCAATTGATATACAAGTATTTAGGCTTATACGCCATATCCACGTGCGCAGGCTACTACGATGCTCAAACGAGGGAAAACTTCGCCACAGGTTGATGAGAATCTCTTGGTAGAGCTCCTCCACCTCAGCGTTGTCCTTCGAGAACATATAGCATACCATATATATAGTATCCTTATGTTGGCTTACGGCTGTGGTAAACTCTTTTTCTATGTTGTCCATCCTTATTCAGTTTATTGCCTTCACTATATTAGTCGCAAAAGCTACTATAAAACTACAAAAAATCGCACAAAAAAACTATCTTTGTCCTATGTTTCACCCATTCAGCAGCGATATATCTAAAATTTGTCCTCCCCGACAATTCACGTGGCCCTTCCACTACGAGCCACACGCCCTCTCACGCCTTGCCGCCGAGCAGGTACAGGAATATCTGCGTACTCGTAGCGAGTGGGCAGAGGAGATAGCCGCAGGAAAGATGTTTGGCGTACTTGTGGTGCGTAATAGCGAGGGCGAGTTGGGATTTCTTGCCGCCTTTTCGGGGAATTTGGCAGGAACAAACTGCCACGAATATTTCGTACCACCCGTATATGATATGTTGCGTCCCGATGACTTCTTCCGTCGTGAGGAGGCTGAGATTTCTGCTATAAATCGGAATATAAAGGAGCTTACAGAGGGTGAGGAGTACTCACGAGCAAAGAGCGAATTGGAGAGTGCGCAGGCTGATGCCGAGAGCGAGCTATCGCAGATGAAGGCAAGGCTTGCCGAGCATAAGGCGGAGCGTGCAGAACGTCGCAAGCAGGGCGAAGATGAGGCAACGCTGATACTTGAGAGCCAGCGAGATAATGCCGATATGCAGCGTCTAAAGCGCAGCCAGCGTGAAAAGATAACCGCCTTGCAAGAGCAATTCTCCGCAATAAAAAGCACTATCGACACGCTAAAAAGCGAGCGTCAGCATCGCTCCGCAGCGCTTCAGATGCGTCTGTTCGAGCAGTTTCGTATGCTCAACGCACGTGGCGAGGTGAAGGATTTGTGTGAGTTGTTTGCCCCCACAGCGCAACGTATTCCACCGGCGGGTGCGGGCGAGTGTGCAGCCCCTAAGATGTTGCAATACGCCTACCTTAACTCGCTGACACCCATTGCTATGGCTGAGTTTTGGCAGGGCGCTTCGCCACGTGGTGAGGTGCGTCACCACGGCACCTTCTACCCCTCTTGCATCGGCAAGTGCAAACCCATCCTGCTACATATGCTCATTGGCTTGGATGTTGAGCCTAACCCCCTAACGGAGATTACCCCCACCGAGCCTCAGATTCTCTGGGAGGATGAGCACCTGGTAGCTATCGACAAGCCGTGCGGTATGCTCTCAGTTGAGGGTAAGTCGGGTGTGCGAAGTGCCGAGGCGTGGGCACGTGAGCGCTATGGCGAGGGGGTGATGATTATTCACCGTCTCGACCAATCGACATCGGGCATTCTGCTCATCGCAAAGGATAAACCCACGCACGAGGCTCTACAACAGCAATTCATCTCACGCACCATAGAGAAGCGTTATGAGGCTCTCTTAGAGGGCATTATACCTACACCCAGCGGACGCATAGAGCTTCCCATACGTCTCGATTATGAGAATCGTCCTCGCCAAATAGTTGCTGCAGATGGCAAGCAGGCTATAACTGAGTATAAGGTCGTTGGCTACGAAGGCTCACGCACACGCATCCTCTTCCGCCCCATCACGGGGCGTACACATCAACTGCGCCTACACTCAGCACATCGTCAAGGTCTAAATGCCCCCATCGTGGGCGACGATATTTATGGCACGGAGTGTCGTGCTGACCTCACGGATGGTCATCGTCTATGTCTGCACGCATCTATATTGGAGTTCACACACCCCTACTCGCTCCGCCGCATAAAATTAGAGAGCAAAGCGGAGTTTTAACTAATAACTACACATTACATTAAAAAAACTACGCCAAATAGTTGTTAGTTTGCAAAACTTAGTTTATATTTGTTGTATGAATCAACTATACAACAATAAACTATGAAAAACTTACTACTACTCTGCCTTGCCGCACTATTAGCTTCGTGCAGCACACCCACCCATCGCACAATCGAGAATCCCCACATTGAGATGGCAAATAACAATATTCTCGATATTCGTCACATTGAACTCACCGACACGGCGACCATCCTGAGTTTTGAGGCTTTTGGCGGACCCGGTCAGCCAATAAAACTCAACGAAAAAACATTTCTTGAGGTTGACGGTCAGCGCTACGCTATTCGCCGAATAGAGGGTGGCGAGATAAATAAGTATATGCAACTCTCGCAACAAGGTATGCACTCGTTCAAAGCAACATTTGAACCTATACCACTGAATACAAAGCAGTTTGACTTCATCGAGGAGACAAAAGGAGGTTGTTGTATTTGGGGTGTTGACCTCACAGGCAAGAAGGAATTTGACCGCTACCCCGAAGGACTGCCCAAGGAGTTGCGTGGCAAAAAGAGGGACTGCCCTATGCCCGAGCCCATCTTCAAGACGGGCGAATCTACCTTGAATATTCACCTCTTGGGCTATCGTCCCGAGATGGGCGATGAGGTGGAAATACTTATCCTCGAGCTATTTTGCACAAGTTTCAACGCAAAAACCAAGTATGAAAAAATTGATCCGCAGACACACACTCTCTCAAGCAAAATATTCTTAGAGGGAACAACTAAAATAACAATAC
>JAFNUH010000099.1 GCA_017384185.1 Alistipes sp. | reverse complement strand
TCCATTATGAACTCAATATCCTCGAGTGGAGCCGTAGTTGCGAAATCATAAACCTTGCGCAACGTAAGTTCAACATCCTCGGCACTCTCACCCTCAGCATTTGTCGTAGCACAATCCTGCAACACCTCGCCATCACGCTCCAGATATACGAATGTCGTATGTCCGCCAGAGATAATAGACACAGCACGATGCTCACCAGCCGTAGCCTCTACCTCGATATATAGCTTCTCGGTAATGCCATCCTTAAGGTCTATCGAGATATGCTGCTCATCGATATAGGTTTTACCTCGCTCTACGGCAGCCGAGTCAGCATCCTTCAGCACCTCCAAACCATACTCTGAGCGACCTACGATGGCACCCAAAGCAATAGCAATCGGCAGACCAATCATACCTGTACCCGGAATACCCACACCCATAGCATTTTTAAGGATATTGGCACTAAGTCGTACAGAAATCTTTTCGGGCAACGTGCCCAACAACTCGGTAGCACGAGCTACGCACAACGACACTGCCACAGGCTCAGTACAACCAATGGCGGGGATTACCTCTCTTTTGATAAGGGCAATTATTGCCTCACGTTCAGCAGCAGGAAACATAATTGTAAATTTCAAATTTCCACAAAAATACAAACTGTCGGCGATTATAGCAATTTTAGTCGCCAAAAAATATATCTACACTAAAATAAAAAAGAGGCGCATCCGTGAAATGCGCCTCAAACTCCAAAATAACTATATGCTACAATATTTTTGGAATAAATCTTATTAATTGTAAAGGAATCGCTTGATAGACTGCTTAGGAGTGTGCTCGAAGCCACCCTCAAGAATCTCAATAGCTGAAATCTTGCTATATGCAGGCATACGGCTATTAAGCTCTGCACGATTCTCTGCCATAACTGCAGCCAACTCCTCATTGCTTAGCTTCTCATCAGCCTGCTTTGCAACCAAGGCAACCAAACCACCCTTACGCTCAACGATAAGCGACTCGCCAACGTGGGGCATAGAGTTAAGAATGCTCTCAATCTCCTCAGGATAGATATTCTGACCGTTGGGTGAGAGAATCATACACTTGCTACGACCCTTGATGAAGATATTACCATCCTTATCGATAATACCCAAATCGCCCGTACGCAGATAACCATCAGCGGTGAATGTAGCAGCCGTAGCCTCGGGGTTCTTGTAATATCCCTGCATCACGTTGTCACCCTTAACCTGAATCTCACCAACCTTCTTCTGTGCATCATCAGAGTCGATACGAACAAATACATTATCAACAGCACGACCGCACGAGCCGAGCTTAAAGCTCTCCCAAGGTGAGTAACCGATAAGCGGAGCACACTCTGTCATACCATAACCTACGGTATAAGGCAATCGCACCTTGCGCATAACCTTCTCAACGGGAAGGCTGATAGCTGCACCACCCAACACAATCGAGCGCAAATTACCACCGAAGGTAGTGAGCAACGTCTTGCGCACCTTACCGTAGATGATATTGCTAAGACCAGGGATAGATGTAAGCACTCGCATCAAAGGCTTATTGAGCGTAGGCATAACCTTATTCTTAAATATCTTTTCCATTACCAAAGGCACTGTAATCAAGATATAAGGCTTAATATCTGCCAACGCCTGCATCAAAACTGTAGGTGTGGGAGTCTTACCAAGGAAGTACACGTGACCACCACCGCACAACGGATAGATGAACTCAAATGCCATACCATACATATGTGCCAAAGGCAACATAGACATAATCTTATCTGTATCGGTAACGGGGATGCGGTTAAGCGCAAACTCGATATTTGACGAGATGTTCTTAGCAGTAAGCATCACACCCTTCGGAGAGCTTGTCGTACCCGAAGTGTAGTTGATAATAGCCAAATCGTCAATATCACCAATATTATAGTTGCTTACCTCCTCCTTCTGCTCTGCGGGGAATACCTTAGGCATCGACGACTCCATAGCCTTCATCGCAGAAACGAGTGATTTATCGGTAGCATAGAGGATAGAGAAATCCTCAACGCTAATCACAGCCTTCAACGTAGGAGTATTCTTATGATCAATAGCATCCCAAATGCGGGGCTCTGTAAAAAGAATAACACTCTCAGAGTGGTTAGCAAGTTCACCAATAGTCTCGGGTGTAAAGTCAGGCAGGATAGGTACTGCAACTGCACGATATGTTCCAACAGCCAAAAAACTCATAGCCCAACGTGCGCAGTTCTTCGATGCAAGAGCGACCTTGTCGCCAGCTTTAAGACCAATCTTCTCAAAGAGTGCGTGGTGCTTTGCAATTTGAGTTGCCATATCGGCAAATGTGAAGGTTTCTCCTCGGTAATCGCTAAGTGCGGGTTTGTCCCAACGGTTTCTTACCGCCTGCTGGAAAATGGATAGATAGTGTCGCATAATTTATAAAGTAACACACCTCCCCAAAGGTGTCGCGCCCCAAACGGGGAGGTATGCGGTTATGTTGTTTTTTCTGATTACAATTGCGAATATCGCAGGTTTTTAGCAAAGAGAAAAATTAATGTGATAGAGGGGTTATTTGTGGGATAAATTCCTTATATGGGATAAAAACACAAAAAATAGGGGCGAAAATTACGTTTTCACCCCTGTAAAATCTTTAATTATTCGACCGAAAGACTACGAAATAAGCCATTTTTGAATACTATCAGAGTAGGTTTTCGAGATTGGAACATCAGGCACTCCCTCGATACCCAACTCAACAAATACACCCTCTTTCTCACGACGCAGAACCTTGACGTGTTCGAGGTTTACGAGATACGAACGATGGCAACGCTGGATATGAGTAGAGGAGAGTTGCTCGGCAACCTGCTTGAGAGTATTACGCACCAACACCTTCTTTGGTGTGTTATTATTTTTATACCATACGCAGATATAGTTATCGGCAGACTCGATAAGCAACAGATGCTCTCGGCGAACAGACAAGCGCATCTCGCCCTTCTCGTCAAAAATCTGCACATAAGCACTCTGCAAAGCTGTCTCATCCTCGGCAATACGCTCTCTGAGCAGACGTAACTGCGCCACACGCTCCTGCCATATAAAGTAGATGTAGCACATCGTATATGGGATAAGCAGAATCAGGAAGGTCTTTACCAACGAGTTACGAAACAGTGTCACAACACCCTTATTGGTATCGGTAAAGAGCGCCACGATGGTAAAAATAAGCGTCATAGCCAATACCTCGCATCCAATCCATAGGATGTAGCTCACGTATGACATCTGATGGCGGCGGGTATATAGGTCCATAAACCAACGACTTAGAGCTGCCACAGCCATACCAATGATAATAAGACAGATGGTTATGAGCTGCACCAAAAGCTCTCTCGAAATATTTAATTTAGAGAGGAAGTGAGCATCACTATCGATTCTATCAAAATCGAACGGGCTGTAAATTGTGATGAATAGCAACGCAAAGATAGGCACGAAGATAATCATCGCAATTTGGTTCGACCTCTTATATATAAATGACGGTATTGGAGTCATATCTATATGGTTCTACTTAATTTCCAATGCCATACGACAGAGTGCATCGCCCGCAGCATTGCGATACTCGAACATACGCACACCATCACGCTCCTCGCCCATCAAGCTGAGGGTATCGCCATAAAGAGCCTCCTTCATAAAATTAATATCAAGGCGGAAACCTATAAGCTGCTCAGGAACCTCGATAGGAAGTGTATCGAAGATAATATCAATATATCGCATTGTGTTCATATGGCGATTAAAATCAATATCGCTATATACAACCTTGTGCTCAACTATGGGTTCGCTATTGATTACACCAATACGACGTGGACGCTCGCAAGGCGATGGAGCATCAACCATATTACCCTCGTGAGCCTTAGCCATAATATTCATATCCACAGGCATACGTGTAGCATAATCAATCATACACCACTGCGATACGGCACGTCCAAAGACACGACCCTCTGCGTCGGTAAGGGTAAAATTACGAGTCGAAGAGAGACGATTATAGTCGCTAATCCACGTGTGAAGCGTAAACTGGCTATACTCTGTGGGCATATAATCCAACTCAACAGCCAAACGAGATAACACCCAGCCGTAATTATTATCTGCCAAGGCATCAATGCCAAAGCCACGTTTATGTGCATCCTCACCTGCTGCGTGTAGTATCAAATCACATATAGAAGATACTGAAACTCGGTCAGTAAAATCTACATATTGAGGTTCAACTCTATACTCAAAAACACTCTTCTCCATAATAATAAACTATTTAATGAGACAAAAATACAAAAAAAATAGCAGATAGCCACAAAAAGGTCGCATTTTGACTTTTTCGTGTTCAAAATGCGACCCCAAAATTTAGATATTATCTGCTCTATTTTTTCACCAGCAGAATAGCATCGGCACAAATCTGTCCAGTAACATCACCACGATTGGTAAACTCAACAAAACCAGCCTTATCGCTCTTCAGGTTGTACTCACCGAGCGATACCCACTCGCCAGAGGTCTGACCCAGAATCTCGATATTGTCAGCATTGAGTACGATACTCTTCTCCTGCGTGCCATCGCTGAGCAGGAGTTCTGTCTTCTTCGACGACTCGCCACGACGGATAAAATAGGTGTAAATCTCATACTTACCATCACTCTTAACCTCAAAGGGATAGCGCAAGCGCTGCTCTTTGGATGTGGGGTCAAGAACAAGATATGAACGACCATAGCCGTTATTCCTCTCAATACGTGTCCAGCCCTCAGGTTGTGTAAGCGATGAGTCATCGACAACAATATCGGCAGGAGTGCCATCAAGCAGAGGATCCTCCTCGTACATACGCTGAATCTGCTTTACATCCACCTCCTGCACCTTTACTCCTGCGTCAATCGCCAAACAAGCAGCCTTGGCACAACTCTGCGCCAAAAGCATAAATACGGGCTCCATACGAATCGAGCCGTAGGCGATATGGCTTGCCGAGAGACATACGGGAACAAGCAG
>JAFNUH010000098.1 GCA_017384185.1 Alistipes sp. | reverse complement strand
GGTGGCGGTAGATATTGACGATTGGGCTTGCGATAGCTGCCGTGATAGCATTGCGCTGAGTGGCGTAGCCGATAGGGTAGATGTCCGTTGTGGCTCTATCGAGCAGGTCGTGGCAGGCGAGCAGTTCGACTTCATATTGGCTAATATCAATCGCAACATATTAATCTCGATGATGCCCTCGTTCTCGGCTTTGTTGCCGACAGACGGGTTGTTGCTTATGAGTGGTTTCTTGCGTGAGGATGTTCCTTACATCGAGGCTTCGGCTATGGAGCAGGGCTTTGTGGTTGAGAACATCATCGAGCGTGAGGGATGGATGGTTGTTGTTTGTAAAAAGATGTAACTATGGTAATACTTCCTGCGGCTTATATGCCTTCGGTAGAGTATGTTGCACGCCTTCTGCGTGAGGAGTGTGTGATAGATTTGGGCGAGAACTATGTTAAGCGCTCGGAGCGTAATCGTGCCTCGATTCTCTCGGCAAATGGTGTGATGCAGCTCACCGTTCACGTCGAGAATGCCAACCGCCCACGACAGCCTATGCGAGATGTGAAGATTGATTACTCGAAGCGTTGGCAGCACCAGCATTGGGTGTCGATACTCTCGGCATACAAGTCGTCGCCATACTTCGACCATTTTGCCCACGAGCTGGAGCCTTTTTATAAGCGTGAGTGGCGTTATCTTGTCGATTATAATATAGAGTACACGCAGACGTTGCTTCGCCTGTTGGGTGCTAAGATTGAGTTGCCCTTGTCGGAGAGTTATGTCGATGCCAAGGAGGGGGACGTTGACCTGCGCCCAAAACAAAAGGGCTCGACATTTGTTGCCGAACCCTATTTTCAAGTATTCTCCGATAGAATGCCCTTTGCGCCCAATCTCTCAATATTGGATTTGCTTTTGTGTGAGGGTCGTGCCTCTATCGATGCTGTCTTAAAGCGTTGCCAATTATAATCGTCTGCTGGTCTTGCGTTTCACCAGCCGTCACCACTACGTGGTTGCGGTTGCCCATAACGATTGAATCGGAGATAAATTGACAGGGGGCATACTCTCGTACATTCACCGTGTCCTTATTTACCGTCATTACGGGTGCCTCCTTAGCCGATGAGTAGAACTTCACCTGCTGAATAGAGTCTTGACGTATGTTGCGACGCTTCTCCGAGATGTGCAGCGTGGGACTCTTCTTGTTCCACAATGCACGGTAGAGGTAGTATGAATCCTTCTGGTCCTTGCGGTCGAAGGTTACAAGACCCGTGCGTGAGATACCATCGGTGTGGCGTACTGAGCCGAACTCGAACATATTATTAATCCACACGCCCCAGAACTGAGTGTCGTTTGCCAAGTGGCGAGCATATCCCTCGTGGAACTCGGTGTGCCAGCGCTCAGGCTGCCAGCGTGGATCCAACTCAAGGGGTTTGAAACTGCTATTCGACTGCTGGTCGATAGAGCCCGCCTCGCCGTAGGCTACCGCCGAGCGCAGATGACCCCAATCAGAGTGGAGCTTATTCTGCCATACCGTCAAGTCGTTTATAGCACCTCGCTCCCAGCCTACATTCTGCTGCCATACGATAAGGTCGGGGATGAAGTTAATCTCTCCATCTTGATTACTGCACGCAACAGTCGGGCGTGATGAATCCATCTGCTTAGCCGTATTGTTAAGCT
>JAFNUH010000097.1 GCA_017384185.1 Alistipes sp. | reverse complement strand
AGAAGAAAAGATACAACAATTAGAAACGTTACTGAATAGGCGTGAAATCCTTCAGAACGAAATCGAGGTGTACGGTAGAATGCTAAGAGAAAACAAAGAGGATTTGGGATATGAGGTATTTGATTGGAATAGCGGGAGCAAAGATTCCTGCATTCATATCACAAAAGACCACTACGGCTATATCAATGAGGCTATGTGGAAAATTCAAGCAAGATATAGGCGAGAACTTGCAGAAGTACAGAACGCAATAGACGAATTGTAATAAAAGTAGAGTTATGGCTGGAGCAAAAGGAAAATACGCAGAGAAAGCAGTCGATGTGCTACGCTACATATCAGAGGGGCATAGCAATAAGGATGCAGCAAAGAAAGCGGGAATATCAGAGGCTCTATTATATGAGTGGCTGAATACAAAAGTAGAATTTCTTGAGTCGTTTAAGGAAGCTAAGAAACAAGGTGATAAGGTTCGTATCAATTCCGTGGAGAGTGCCCTGCTTGACGTGGCACGTGGTTTCGAGTACGAGGAGGTGCGTACCGAGTACGAGAGTAAGCTAAACCCAGCGACGGGTCAGTACGAGCCGACCATCAAGAAGCAGGTGCGTACGAAGAAGCGTGTAGTACCTCAGACGGAGGCTATCAAGTTCTACCTGACGAACAAGGCACCTGAGGAATGGAAGAACCGAGTGGAGCAGAACACGACGGGTAACCTCGCCACCGACCTTCAGATTAAGATGGTGAGTGTCAGCCCTACAGAGGAAGAGTTTCCGTCGAGTGAGGCAGATGTAGAGGTATGATGCAACCGACGTCGGATGTGTTCTCTGTCCTTCCCTTGTTCAGTGCTAACTATAACGCTAAGGAGAGGACGATAGTCAATCAGGGCGGCACGAGCTCTGGTAAGACGTACAGCATCATGCAGGTGTTCTTCCTCCTTGCCATGCGTGAGAGCCTTCAGGTGCTGACGGTCGTCGGTCAGGACGTGCCTAACCTGAAGAAGGGCTCGTATCGTGATGCAAAGAAGATATTGCATGACAGCCCGACGCTTCAGCAGTGGTTTCCCGTCATCAACGAGGGGGAGCGACTCATCAAGTGCATCAACGGCAGTATCATAGAGTTCACGTCGTTCAAGGATGAGCAGGATGCGAAGAATGGTAAGCGTGACTATCTCTTTCTTAACGAGGCTAACGGCATACCATACGGCATCTATTGGCAGCTTGCCATCCGTACCCGAAAGAAGGTGTTTATCGACTACAACCCGACAGCAAGGTTCTGGGTGCATAAGAAGGTGCTGGGACGTGCTGATGTACGGCTGATAATCTCAGACCATCGTCGTAACTACTTCCTTACCGAGGAAGAGCATGAAAGGATAGAGGGCATCGAGGATAGGGAGCTGTGGAAGGTCTATGCCCGAGGACTTACGGGCATGATAGAGGGTCTTGTGTTCACGAATTGGGATATTGTCGACACCCTGCCTCCTGAGAGTGAATGGAAGATGTCATGTTTTGGGCTGGACTTCGGTTTCTCCAATGACCCATCTGCATTGGAGCATGTCGTTGAGGCTCACGGGGAGCTGTGGATTGACGAGAAGCTATACAGCACGGGTCTAACGAACCCCGACATTGCCGACAGGGCAAAGGAGCAGGGTCTGACGAGGGAGCATCAGATAATAGCCGATTGTGCTGAGCCGAAGAGCATCAGGGAGCTTCAGGCGGAGGGTCTGTGGGTGACAGCCTGCTCTAAGGGCAGTGACAGCATCATCGTCGGTCTTGACATTCTGAAACGTTACCGCATACACGTCACCCGTCGCAGCACAGGTCTGATAGAGAACTTCGAGAGCTACCAATGGGCGAAGGACAGGGACGGGCAGACGACGAACAAGCCCGAGGATAGGAACAATCACGGAATAGATGCCATCCGTTACGTGGCATTGGAGAAGCTGATGCTACGAGGCAAGAAGAAAGGTGTTAAGCGCAGGAATTAGTTAAAAAATCACAATCATCGTGATGGCGGAGAACCACGAGGAAGATAATTCATTATCTTTGCAACGATAACTAAAAGACAGAGGGTTAGTCGAAGATTTCAGAACTCAAACAAAATCAGAACATTATGAATGTATGTACATGTCCCGCTGCGGCATCATTGGAGACTATCCCCGCAGTGACCTGCCCTGAGAACTTCGGGCAGATTCAGAAGGTCGCCTTCTGTCGATTGGCAAAGGCTGACGGAACAAAGAACTCTTTCACCACTGGCACAGCTACGGGCATCACGAAGCTCGCAGCATGGACGGCTAAGATGGCTAAGACCGATGGTGAGAAGGTTGTTATCTCTCCTTATATTCAGGCTCCCACGAGTGAGGCTGGCGAAGCCCGCACCTTCGGAGGCGGTAACGACACCCTCGGAGGCGTTGAGATTACCATCGGGCGTAACCCGACACCATTCTCAGGCGTGCTGCGCAGCGTACCTCAGTCGGTCATCAAGGTGATGAAGAGCTTGCAGTGTGAGGCTCAGTCGGAAAACCTCGGCGTGTTCCTCTTCGACGAGAACGGCAACATCGAGGCTATCGCCGACGGCACAACCGCAGGAACGTATTACCCGATTCCCATTCGTGGGCTGTTCATCTCAGACAAGGGTCATGGAGGTCTTGAGGCTCCCGATAGCAACAACATCAGCTGGTCATTCCTTCCGAACTACTCGGATAACCTCGCTATCGTCACTCCTGATGACTTTAACCCGCTGACAGACCTTGTGCCAGCATCTAACACCTAATCAGTGACGTGTATGGCTAAGGTAACGATGATAGCCCTCGAGACAATCAACGGGGGAGAGTTAAGGGAGTTCGAGGCTGACCATGCAGAGCGTATCCTGAGGATGCCTCGCAGCGGATGGCGTCTCCCGTCTAATTCTGAGTACGAGTACAAGGATGGCTTTATCATTAGACGAGATACGAAGAAGAAGTAGTGAGCAGCGCAAGAAGCATACGATAGCTCTTGCCGTGCTGCATCAGAACCGCCTCAGATTCCATTCTGAGGTTGTTCCGAGTACGCCTGCTCTTGCCTCTTGGATGTATCGTGGCAGACAGAGGGAGGACATCACTCAGCTCTTTGCGGGGCGTGAGGGTGTCGCTCAGGCTCTTTACGACTTCCTCGCTATGGTGCATAACCTCATCCCTCAGGATAAGTTCGAGACGTTCAGTACGCTGTTCAGGTTTCCCGTCATCACGAATGAGGTGCTGTCGGTATGCTTCGACAAGCTGAGCCGTATCTTCGACGGGCGTAACCCTGCCTATTCCTATCAGTTCGCAAGCACCGAGCAGCGGGATGATTGGGAGTGGTACAGACAGGAGCGCATGGGAGAGCCTACGATATGGAGCACTAAGGGCTGGGACTTCTTCAAGACGCAGATAAACAGCGTCCTTATCGTTGACCTGCCTGAAGAGCAGCAGAAGGGTGACAGATACCCTCAGCCGTATTTCTATTGGCTACCCATCCGTGATGTCATCGACTTCGAGGCAGACCCGATGACGGGACAGATGCAGTGGATTATCTTCCGTCAGGACGGGGACAGGATAGCGGTGTTTGATGATGAGAGCCGCAGGGTGTTCCGAGGGAAAGGCAACGAGATTGGTGAGCTGTTGTATGAGCAGCCACATGACCTCGGCTACTGCCCAGCACGTTTCTTCTGGAACGAGCCGCTGAGCCTCGACAAGCCCGACATCAAGCAGTCACCCGTCACGAAGGAGTTAGACCGACTTGATTGGTATCTGTTCTTCTCCATCAGTAAGCGCCATCTTGACACGTATGGCTCATATCCTATCTATTGGGGTTATCAGCAGGAATGTGACTACCATGATGATACGTGCGAGTGTGACGGCGGTTTCCTCAAGGATAAGAAAGGCAATTGGCTGTATGATAACAACGGACTGCTAAAGCCATGTCCCGTATGCAGCCGCAAGCGTCTCACGGGTGCAGGGTCATTCGTTGAGGTGCCCGTGCCCGACCCAAGTCAGGGACAGCCCGACCTTAGCAACCCCGTCGGGATGCTGAGCGTTGACCGCAGCAGCCTCGACTACAACAAGACGGAAGAGAAGGACTTGCGGCTGGCTATCATCACGGCTATCGTCGGTCAGGCTGAGGAGATTACGCAGCGTGAGGCGTTCAACGAGCAGCAGGTAAAGGCTGGCTTCGAGAGTCAGAGTACCGTTTTGCAGCGTGTCAAGAGAGGCTTCGAGGAAGCACAGAAATGGGTTGATGACACGATAGCCCGTGAGCGTTACGGCACGGCATTCATCAGCAGCTCAATCAGCTATGGTACGGAGTTCTATCTGTTCACGGCTGACGAGCTGCGTCTGCGTTACAAGACCGCTAAGGAGTCGGGAGCGAGTGAGGCAGACCTTGACGCCTTGCAGCAGCAGATTATCGAGACGGAGTACCGCCATAACCCTCAGCAGATGCAGAGGATGATAATCCTCGGTGACCTTGAGCCCTACCGCCATCTGACAAGGGAAGAGGTGCAGGCTCTGTACGAGAAGAATCTGATAACGATAGAGGAGCTTATGGTAAAGCTCAACTTTGCGGACTTCGTGCGTCGGTTCGAGCGAGAGAACATGAACATCATTACTTTCGGCGAGAACATCGACTATGACACGAAGATTAACACTATCAAGGAGCGTCTTGCGGAGTATGCCCGTGAGATTATCCCGCAACAGAAGGAAGTTGAACCAAATAAAGAAACAGAAGTATGACGAAACAGACACAACAGATGCCCCTGCTGATGATTGTAGGTGACATCACCCACCTCACCGACAAGGAGGTGGCACAGATAAAGAAATACGTCGAGCTTGACACCATCCTCGATGTGCAGTTTAAGGATGCCTCAGGTGAGGTTATGATACCTACGGGTATCATCCCTGAGGTGCTTGCCGTTGACGGCTCAGTGACAAGCAATGCCTATGTTACCGTTATCAAGAACGGCAGCATCGTCAAGGCAGAGGTTACCGAGAAGCTGTCAGCCCCTGTCATCAAGGGTACTACACCTTATGAGCTATCGACGAAGGCTACTATCGAGGCTCGTGAGGGTTGTGACATCTACTACACCACCGACGGCAGTACTCCCACAGCGGACAGCACAGCCTACGAGGGTGAGATTACCATCACGGAGACGACCACCATCAAGGCTATCGCCATCAAGGGTGAGCTGGAGAGCGACGTGGCAAGTAAGACCTTCACCGAGGAGACGAAAGCGCCTGTCATCTCAGGTACTACTCCTTTCGAGAGCACCACAGAGGTGACGATAACAGCCTCTAAGGATGCCGTTATCTACTACACCACCAACGGGGATGCCCCGACGACAGGAAGCACTCAGTACACCGAGGCTATCACCCTCGACGCTACTGCAACCGTTAAGGCTATCGCAGTGCTCGGTGGTACTACATCAGAGGTAGCAAGTAAGACTTTCACCAAGTCTTAGTAAATATTATGTTTCACTAAATCAAAGTAAATGTTATGAGAGTAAAGTTCGGTAACACGACAAAGGATGTGCCCATCGTGGAGGTCACCGCAGAGAACTACATCGTTCCATGTGGTGAAGAGGACACATACCACTGCAAGATTGAGCAGACGCAGTTCAATCCACGAAACGGAAAGCGATTGAGCCGACCACGTATCCAGAAGTTCGAGAGTAAGATGTACGCTCAGATTGCCCGTAACCTGCGCCTGCAGGGATGGGACATAGAGGTACTTTACGACCCGACGGAGTTCCTTGCAGCTCGTGAGGCTAAGCGTGCGGAGCTACGTGACCTCACGTACAAGCAGCGTCAGGAACAGGAGGCGAAGCGTAAGGAGGCTGAGAAGAAGGCTCTCAAGGATGAGATTCTTGCAGAGCTCAAGGCGGCTGGTATGCTCAAGGCACCATCTAAGGGTGGTTGCAAGGGTGGAAAGAAGGGCGAAAAGACCGATGCGCCCGAGGCACCCGAAAATGCAGAGGGAAAATAATCGGTCATAATTAATCAGAGGGTAAGATTATGATTACAAAAGAGATGTTGGCGGCTGACGCCGCACTTGCAGGGCTTACAGATGAGCAGAAGGACGCCATTGCCCTGATGTCGAAGAACGATGAAGAGGTGGTTATCGGTAACCGCTTCAGTGAGGTCTACAACCGCCTTGATGGTATCATCAGCAAGGAGACGGGTATCGCCCGTAACGGCGACGAGAAGACCTATAACTACCTTGAGCGTGCAGCTCGTGAGCTTGCAGCGAGAGCCAACAGCGTTGACGGGCTGAACACCAAGATTGCCGACCTGACAAAGGAGCGTGACAGCCTGAAGAAGCAGGTGGCAGAGGGTGGCGACGAAGCCACGAAGAAGCAGCTGGCTCAGGCACAGAAAGACCTTGATGCGGTACGTGCGCAGTATGACACGTTGAAGTCCGACTTCGACAAGGAGCGTGAGAACCATGCCAACGAGCTGTTCGGTATTCAGGTGGATAACATCCTTGCAGGCGCAAAGGCGGGTCTGAAGTTCAAGGCTGAGTTCCCGCAGGCAGCGACAGACACGCTTCTTGCTCAGGCAGAGCTGAAAATCAAGAGCATGAACCCTGAGTTCATCGATGATGGTAAGGGCGGTAAGCGTCTTGTGTTCAAGGGCGAGAACGGGGAGATACTCCGTGATAGCGAGAATCACCTTGAGCCATACACCGCCGAGGCACTTCTGAAGAAGGAGCTCCGCACGATGGGCATCCTCGACGAGGGCAGACAGGCGGCTGGCACGGGCACACGTCCCGCACAGCAGCAACAGCAGCAGGGTGTGGTAGTCGACATATCGACAGCACGCACACAGCAGGAAGCAGACAACATCATCCGCAATCAGCTGAGCGCTATGGGTCTTGTCAGAGGCTCTAAGAAGTATCAGGAGGCTTATGATGCGGCATGGAGGGAAAACAACATCATTGCTCTTCCTGTTCAGTAAGAAAAAGAAATAACGGGCAAAGGGTCAGTCCATACGTTTAACAATTAAAAAAAATAAGAATCATGTCTTTAGTAGCAACAAGACTTCAGAATTGGCGAATCTCCAACCCTGAGTTGGATAGGAATATGTTTCGCCCCTTGGAGTACGGAGCACTCGACTTCTTCGTAGAGCAGACCGATGCCCCGAACTCGATTATCAGCCCGAACCTGCGTGACCGTGCTTTCGCAAGCATCGGTAACACTGTGCAGGTTCCAGTTATCAACTATGATGGTGATGTGACCGTCAGCAACGTGCGCTCCTGCACCGTCAACGATGACGAGAACACCTCAGCTCTCTACACCGTTGTATGGACTACCTATGCCGTTGGCTTCACTATGGTTCCAGCAGCCTACATGAACAACGAAATCGACTACCAGCAGGACTTCCAGCGTAAGATGGAGAAGATTTGCCGTGCCCTCGCTACCACACTCGACAACGGAGCTATCGCAGCCCTCGAGGCAGCAAAGACTCAGGTGTTCAAGGACACCTTGCAGTATCAGGTGTCGAGCAACGTTATCAACGTGCCCACACAGATGGCAAGCGAGATTCTCGGCGACCTCAACCCCATCATGCGTGCCAACGCTTATCCTGAGACCATCCACCTTATCGGTAACGCTGGCATTGACAGCCTTATCCGTAAGCTGGCTCAGCACGGCGTCTACAACGACGTGAACAAGCGCATGGAGTACGACAACAAGGTGCTGCACTACACCACTCAGCTGGCTAACGCCTCAGAGAAGATTGGTACTCTGTACGCTGTCGCTGATGGTAACGTCGGCATCCTGACACGTGTAGACCGTGAGGCTCTGCTCGGCACAAGTGCTAACTTCCACGAGTGGGATGTTGTCCGTCTGCCGTTTATCGACCTGCCTGTTGGTAGCCATTACTACACTGCCGTCGGTGACCAATCGAGCATCATGGGTGATGCCACTGCCGACCTGACCTGTGGTAAGAAGGAGTACTTCGGTTTCTCGGTTGATGTTGCCTACATCATCGCCTACAACTCTGATGCCGAGCATGTTGCTAACCCAATCATCAAGGCTCAGATTGCAGCACCTCAGCAGAACACCCCATTTGCAGCACAGCCTGTATATGTCACCAATTCTGCTGACTTCGACTTTACGACTTAGTCGTGAGGTATAGAGTTCTCCACAACTCTACATAACATCATGAGCGAGGGATGGGGCAGAGGATATCCCTATCCCTCGTAATGTTTAAAACACGAAATAGAAAGATGATACGCATAACACAGATTCAGGACGCTCTTCTGCACCTCGTCGGATGGGAGCAGAGCCATGACCCTCAGAAGCAGATAGATGATGGCCTCACCGCAACGGAAAGCGGCTTGACCTTCCAGCAGGCTCATCCGATGGTCACCCTCGACAATATCCGTGCTACCATGCCCGAGGATTACATGTTCTTCTATCCTGCCTACGACGGCACGAAGGCGTATGACGAGGGCGCAAAGGTGAGCTATGACAATAAGGTGTGGGAGAGTAAGACGGACGATAACGAAGGACATACACCCGCAGAGGATAGCGAGTATTGGATGGTCTATGACTTTACGTCCGTATGGCTGGAGCGTCTTACACGTTCCTCTATCGCTAAGGTGGTGCAGCAGTTCATTACGAAGAAGAACCTCCTGCGTGAGAGTAAGAACATCTTGGAGCGTCGCAGTCTGTTCGACGGGGCTGGGCGTATCACGAACACCATCGAGAACGGACAGCGTCTCGTCGGTATGGCGATAGACCCTGCCTATTCGATGGGTGTCACGACGAAGCTGGAGCGTATCGGTCTGCAGATGACAGGCGCAACGGGTATCGTCACCCTCTACGTGTTCCACTCTTCTCTGCGTGACCCCTATAAGGTCATACCTTTCGAGGTTAAGAAGGGTAACGGCTCGATGGAGTGGATGGTGCTGCAGGATGTGTACCTCCCCTATATGGGCGATACGGGTGAGTGGTACGTGGTGTATAATCAGGCTGACCTCCCGTCGGGCATGGAAGCCGTGAACGTGACAAGGGACTGGAGTCGTGAGCCTTGCGGGACATGTAACCGAGGAAACCTCGAGGCATGGCGTGAGCTGACGAAATACATCATGATTAGCCCGTTCAAGGTACGTGCGAGTGAGACCTTCGCTGAGTTCCCCGAGCTGTGGGACATCGAGGAGAATATCTTCACGAACACCCATAACTACGGCATCAACATGGAGGTGTCCGTCGGCTGTGACCTTACGGACTTCATCATCCGTGAGCGGCATATCTTCGCTAACGTCCTTCAGAAGCAGCTGGCTTGTGATGTCCTCCGCACGTTAGCCCTCAACCCCTCAGTACGTGTCAACAGGAATCAGAGCAACGCTTCAATAGCTGATTTGCTCTATGAGGTTGACGGCAACCCTCAGGGGCGTGAGACGGGATTGGGTAAGGAGCTTCGTGAGGCTTACGATGCCCTCGACTTGGATACGAGGGGCATAGACAGGATATGTCTTACGTGCCTCCCCGTAGGTGTGCGTTATAAGAGCATTTAGGGCTATGGTTATCGACGACCTCCTATCCAACGTAAAAGCCCTTCATCGGGGAATGCTCGACGGCAGTCTGATGCGTGATGTGCTGGAGCATCACGGAAACGACATCGTTGAGCAGCAGAGGATACAGCTCTTGGAGGGTAAGGGCTCGGACGGAGAGGACTTACGACCCTACTACACCGAGGACATCAAGCCACGAGGGTATTTCCGTACGAGGGAGAGCGCACAGCGTTATGCGGCATGGAAGGAGACGCTGAGCTATCCTTACAGCGTGAAGCGTAACAGCGACGCCCCGAACCTGTATGTTACGGGTGTGTTCCATTCTGAGATAGGCGTGGAGTTCGGTGCGGAAGCCGTCGGGATAGTCCCTGATACAGCCTATGCGACACGTATCATGAACAAGTACGGGCGCAACTCCTTCGGTCTCAGCCTCGACAAGTGGGGAGTGATATTCGACGAGAAGGGTGCAAAGGATGAACTTATAGAGAAAATGCGGCAGATGATATGGCAATAGAACGTATTTATAAGCAGACAGAGAGCGCAAAGCTCTTCGATAAGGTGATAGGATGCCTTCAGGACGGATTGGGTGAGCTGTCATGGCTTAACCATATATTCGGACGTGCGGAGCGTCTGTGTAAGGTTTTCGAGGGGAAGCGCATCTATACGCCAGCGGTCTATTTCGGACGTGGCGAGTATGAGCCCCTGACACCCGATAATACGGGGCTGGGGAACTACTGCTTCTTCGTTATGGATGAGCCGCAGCGTATCATGGAGGCTCAGGGTCTGTATAATCGTGTACGCAGCCCGTTCTCATTGATTGTGTGGGTGGATATGCGCACCATCGGACAGAAGGATGACAGGAACACGGAGGCTGTCAAGGAAGCCGTGTTGAAGGCTGTCCGTGGGGCATGGCTGAAGAACGGCAGCTGTACGATAGAGCGTGTCTACGAGCGTGCGGAGAACGTTTTCAGCGGCTTCACCCTCGACGAGTGCGACAATCAGTATCTGATGTCGCCGTATTGGGGGATGAGGCTTACGGGAGAACTGATAACTAATGAAGATTGTGAGGTATGAAAGTTATTCTAATCGTTGTGATGATAGCTCTCTTGGCGGCATTCGTCGTATTGCTGCTTAAGAAGGTGGGAGTAATAGAGGCAGGGCAGATTTACGGCAGCAGGCTCGTCAGTGAGCTGT